>NZ_JAUBTI010000079.1:0-31718 GCF_036702415.1 Microcoleus sp. D3_18a_C4
GTATTGTACAATACGCGAGCGGGGACGCTCGCACTACAATAAAAAAAATGCTTTTTACAAAACTGAGATGCTCCCATCTATTCTTTGTGGAACAGGCATCTTGCCTGTTGCTGACAATGGTGCAACATCTCAGTTTAACCAATTTAATAACTATAACCTTCTTCTCTTCCTTCGTGTTATTCGCGCCTTCGCGGTTCGTTTAAAAAAAGCCTTGTTTGCCCATCATCCAAAAAAATTATAACAACTTTCCATTCTTGATACTTCAGACAGATGTGGAGAGAGCTGTCATCCTAGTATTATAATCGCGAAACTTTTTAGGTAAAAATCTGTGACAAAATTTTTATTTCGAGCTGCGATCGGGCTGTTAATGGCCTTTTTTGGGGCAATTACCTATTTTACAAACGACGTACAAAATCCGGTAACTGGAGAGAGACAGCGGGTGCAGCTTTCTCCCCGCCAAGAGATAGTTTTGGGATTGCGGGCGCGAGATCAAATGGCCGCCAAGCATGGGGGGCTTTATCCCAGCCAGAGTATTCAGCAGTATGTCGATCGAGTAGGAGCACGAGTTGTCAACGGTTCGGCCGCGAAACAAGCGGGTTATCCGTTTGAATTCCACCTGCTGCGAGATGCCCAAACTGTCAATGCTTTTGCTTTACCGGGCGGACAAGTTTTCATTACCGCCGGACTCCTGGGGCGGCTAAATTCCGAGGCTCAGTTGGCCGCTATACTAGGGCACGAGGCCGGTCACGTGGTGGGCCGACACGGTGCGGAACACTTGGCAAAACAGCAGTTGGGCAGGTCTTTGGTAACGGCGGTTGGGGTGGCTACTAGCGACGATCGCGGGGGTGGACAGCAGGCAGCATTAATTGCTCAAGCTGTCAATCAAGTTGTCGGTTTGCGGTACGGTAGGTCTGATGAACTTGAGAGCGATCGGCTTGGGTTTCGGTTTATGACCGAGGCGGGTTACGATCCGAGAGGTATTGTTGAGGTGATGCAAATCCTCGGTGCCGCTAGGAAGGGCGAAGCGCCGCCGGAGTTTTTGAGTTCTCACCCGAATCCTGAAAACCGAGTTGAAAAGTTGCAAGCTTTAATCGCGCAAAATTTCCCTAACGGCGTTCCAGCTAATTTGGTGTCGGGACGCGAAGAGTTTGCTAAAAATGTGTCGGGCGGTTAGCAATAATTGCATCGGGCTTTACAAAAGTTATTACTATAGGCGGATCTAAGTTCGGCTTGGATTTGACACGATCGACTTAATGAGCGATCGAGCAATTGGAAAGTTGAAAACCATGATTGAATCTTGGATGATTATCGGCGGCGTGACTTTCTTAGTCGCGTTCGGTACTCTGTTTTTTAAACTGCGCGATATTAACTGGGCAGTCAAACTTGAAAGACCGGATTGGATGTTTTTTGAGCCTGCTATTCCGTTAATTTGGACGGTGATTTTTGCTTGCGGGGCCGGCAGCGCTACTTTCGTATGGGAACAGGAACCCGGTAGTCTCAAAACTTGGCTGCTGATGGCTTTCTACTTGCTTTTAGAAATTGTCACAGTTGCTTATATTCCTGCTACTCTCAGAGCAAAAAGTCTCAAAGTAGGGACAATTTTGGGAGGGGCTGGCGAGATTTTAGGGGCTGTGTTGACGTTGGCTGTTTTGCCGATTTCTCAAACCGCCGCTTTGTTACTTTTGCCTTACGTGATTTGGGGTGCGATCGGCACTTATACCACTTGGGAAATGATTCAGTTAAACCCAGAAGCTGCATAAATATTCGGTGTTCTTCGGCGCACCCTACATACTATAACGCTCTTCTATTCTCTTCCTTGGTGTCCTTAGCGTCTTCGCGGTTCGTTTAAAAAAACATTGTTAATAATAGCAAATCCGTGCTAGGGGGTTAACCCACCCGATAAAGTGAGGAAATCCGCTTAACAGTGTGTGGGTATTGGATGAGAAAATAGATGAATAAAACGGCTTTAAATCAAAGGATGACAGTTATCAATGGCCATTAAAGACCAGCCCCAACCACCTCGTTTTCGACAAATTAGCAATGTCTTGTTATTGCTCTCAAGTTTGTTTTTGCTGGCCAACATCTTTTTACCGAATTTGTTCGGCCCCCAAATTCCGCAAGTGCCTTACAGCTTGTTCGTCCATCAAGTACAAGAACAAGATGTAGCGCGAGCTTCGGTAGGTCAAAATGAAATTCGCTACCAACTCAAAGGCGAAGGTGACAAACCCGGTCAAGTGCTGTCAACTACGCCGATTTTTGACCTGGAATTACCTAAACTTTTGCAAGAAAAAGGCGTTGAATTTGCGGCAACTCCCCCTTCTAAAAATGGCTGGATCGGCAGTGTTTTAAGCTGGGTGGTTCCGCCGCTGATTTTTGTGGCGATTTTTCAATTTTTCATGAACAGGCAGGGTGGCGGGCCACAGGGTGCGCTGTCGATCGGCAAAAGCAAAGCTAAGGTCTATGTAGAAGGCGAAGCGGCGAAAATTACTTTTGCTGATGTGGCTGGAGTAGAAGAGGCTAAAACTGAATTAGTCGAAGTTGTTGAATTCCTGAAAACTCCCGACAGATTTACAGCAATTGGCGCGAGAATTCCCAAAGGCGTGCTGTTAGTCGGGCCTCCAGGAACTGGCAAAACGCTGTTAGCAAAAGCAGTGGCTGGTGAAGCTGGCGTGCCGTTTTTTAGCATCTCCGGTTCGGAGTTTGTTGAACTGTTTGTAGGTGTTGGTTCTGCCAGAGTTAGAGATTTATTCGAGCAGGCTAAGAAACAGGCTCCTTGTATTATTTTCATTGATGAATTGGACGCGATCGGCAAATCCCGCAGCAGTAACGCTAGCTTCGGTGGGAATGATGAGCGCGAACAAACTCTCAATCAATTATTAACTGAAATGGACGGTTTTGCGGCGGGCAATACTACGGTAATTGTGCTGGCTGCAACTAACCGCCCGGAAAGTTTGGATGCTGCTTTGTTGCGCCCTGGCCGTTTCGATCGCCAAGTTTTGGTCGATCGCCCGGATTTATCGGGCCGCGAAGAAATTTTGAACATTCACTCTCAAAAAGTGAAGTTGGGCCCGGATATTGACTTGAAGGCCGTCGCCGCTCGCACCCCCGGTTTTTCGGGCGCAGATTTGGCAAATTTGGTCAATGAAGCTGCTTTGTTGGCGGCCCGCAACAAACGACTAACTGTAGCGCAGGAAGACTTTTTTGAGGCGTTTGAGCGCGTTGTGGCCGGCTTGGAAAAGAAAAGCCGGGTACTCAATGAAAAAGAGAAAAAGATTGTGGCTTACCACGAAGTCGGACACGCGATGGTTGGTGCTGCGATGACTGGCGGTGGCGAAGTGGCCAAAATCTCGATCGTCCCTCGCGGTATGGCTGCTTTGGGTTACACGTTGCAGGTACCGACTGAAGACCGTTTCTTGTTGGATGAATCGGAATTGCGGGGTCAAATTGCTACACTGCTTGGAGGGCGATCGGCTGAGGAAGTGGTGTTTGGTAGCATTACTACTGGCGCTTCAAATGACTTGCAAAGGGCGACTGATTTAGCTGAACGGATGGTGACAACTTACGGGATGAGTAAGGTTTTGGGGCCTCTAGCTTACGATCGAGGTCAACAATCAATGTTCCTCAATGACGGTATGGGAAATGCCCGCCGCGCGGTAAGTGCTCAGACTGCTGAGGCGATCGACCAAGAAGTCAAAGAAATTGTCGAAACTGCACATCAGCAAGCTTTGGATATTCTGAAAGCAAATCGGGAATTGTTGGAAACAATTACGCAGAAACTGTTAGAAACTGAGGTGGTGGAAGGTGACCAACTGCACAAATACCTCGCTGAAGTGCGGCCTTTAGATAAGGTTGCGGCTTGAGTTTAACAGGGTTTAATTAAACCGCAGATCAACGCAGATGAGTAGAAATCATCTGCGTTTTTTGATACTTACTTGTAGGAATCGCGTTAGGTTACAACCCTTTGATATACTGGCTCAATACAGGTGGGAGAGTGTAAAAACTTTCCTGTTTTTCTATCAAGCAGCGCCGTGATAAAGATTGGAGCGCGTTGAGTAAATCCGATGATGATATTTGTCCTTTTTTTAGTAATTTTGCTAGGTTGACTGGCTGGTTTTCCCTAGCCAACAAAGACATAACTTGTTTTTCTAGTTCGGAAGTGCGATCGAACTGCTGCTGTAAAACATCTTTCAAATCTTCCGGCAACAATATAGTATCATCTAGTAATAATTCTGTGGCGCTGATTCCCAACTCTTCAATCAGATTCGCTACGCTTTTCAACCATAGGGGGTTGCCGTGGTAGCGCTGAATGAGTGCTTCACTGTTGTCGCTTTCTTCTAACCCATAATCTCTGAGTATTTCCCGTCCGGCTGGGAGGTCTAAACCCTTGAGTTGTAAGGTACGAATAAGAGTATTTGGGCTTTTAACTTGAGTCACTTCTCTGGGTTGTTCCCAACCGATTAGCAGAAAGCAACATGGATGGGATAATTTTTCTATTTGTTTGAATAAAGAGCGATATTCTTCGTATTGTGGTTTATATTTTCCTGCCAATTCCCCGCTACAGAAAAGGTTGTGAACGTCATCCAAAACTATTAAACACCGATACTTTTGCAAATATTTAATCAGCGGTAAGCGTTTCGGGTTTGTTGGGGATAAATCTTGTTTTTCTGAATGCGAGAAAAACTGTATTAGTTTATGTTCAAATTTATCTGGGGTGTAGGAGAGGTCGATGCTGCACCAAATGACGCATTCAAATTCATCTTTTATTTGCTGTAAGAGTTGGACTGCTAGGGATGTTTTTCCGATGCCACTGATGCCGGTGAGCGCGATCAGGCGGCTGCGTTGTTGTAGAATCCAGGTGGTGAGGGTGTCGAGTTCGGGGGTGCGATCGAAGAAATCACCCAACTCCGGCATTTCGCTTAAATCTTGATGTAAAGTTCGGGTTTGTTGGGGGTTAGATGTTTGTTCTGTTGACGGGGTAGAGTTTGGTATATCTGTTAGGTATAAAGTATGCCCACAGATCATATAGCTACTTTGGTTGTGGTGTTGCTCAAAATGTGAAAATGTTGAGCGAAAATTTGATTTAGTGACTCTTTTTCCCAACTCTTGTGAAAGGGTCTGCCATAATTCCATTCCTACCTCTCTAACGCGATCCTCAGAGCGATTAACCGCCTTGGCAATTTCTTTATAATCCTCATCTTCCCACGTGCCGTGCAGGATTTTCTCTTGTAAGTCATTGAGATGCTTACCTGTTCTAGCAAACACCAGATCGTCTGCGAGTTTTATCACTTCCTTAAGGTTCATAGAGTCGGGTCAATGTCAGGGTTGCTTGTATTGTACCCAACCTTTCCCAACATTTCCCAACATTTCCCAATTTTTTATTCGATTATCAACTGGAAAAGTCCCAATAACTACCAAACTTTTTGCAAGCAGCAAAAGAAAAGTTAATTGCTAGTCTGGATAAAGAGCAAGTTTACCCCCTTGAAAACGTTTTTCTAGACTAATACACCCTGACTGGTCCAAGCTGTGAGTATTTGAACAAATATTTGTTCATTCTTTCGTGAACGTATGGTTGAAACAACTACCCCGAAGGCTCCGGCTAAGGCGGCACTCTTCTAAAATAGCTGGAGTATAAATGTATGGGACAAAATAAGTCATCGTCCAATGACACGACAGAAACTCTTCTAAAAGTTTTTTCTGTAATCTGGAAAGTAGTTTGGACTATTTCCAAGTGGTGTCTAATAACTGCGTTTTGGATCTTGTTTGCAACGATCGCATTTGCTCTTGCACTTGGGGGAATTAGCCTTCCAGAGCCAAGATATATTCCAAAATCGGGGCGCAGAAGAATAAATACTAAAGAAGCCAAAAAACAAATTATTCGAGAGGTAAAGGGGAAGCGGTCTAAGAAGTTCTTAGACGAATATGAACATATACTAATCCACGTGCAACAAACAGAAGTCGAGAGAATTCAGGGAGAAAAACTCGAAGAACAAGAAAAGAAAGCTCGCCTTCAATCTCTATCTATACGTGAGCGTATCCTTCTCAAAATACGGGAGAATCCAGGCTCATTACTAGAAAAAATCCTAACTGAAGATGAGATGGAAGAACTAGCTCTTATGATTCTCGAAGCTTCTCTATAATGTTGGCATCTCTTATGTAGTGTTTTTTGAAGAATTTGTTTACTTACATCAAACCAATCTTCGCAACAACTTTTAGTTATGAAAAATCGTTGGACTACTCGTTCTCTGTCAGAAGAGTCTCCTCTTCTTAAAAGAATTGGAGGAAAGGCTGGTACTTATGATGTTATGTGGGATACCTCTGCGAAAGTCATACGTATTAAAGGCTCTGGGCAGGAATGGAAAATTCCTCTTGCATCAGGGATTGATGCAATGTCTTTATTAGGAGGGTCAGCAGGAACAAAGGAAGAAAAAATGTGGAGCAGAGAGTACAGTGGGGTATTTAATAAAAGCAACATAGATAGCCTTCCTGATGGATTGGAAGGACTGTATTACATTGACAGTTATGATTCTGAAACTATGTATTTGGGAAAGTCAGATAGTTGTGTAAAGGGACGGCTACAATCTCACTTGAGGAACAGTAGCAACAGTAGTTTAAGGTCTGCTGTTAAGTCAGGGAAAAATCTGTTCTTCTTTTGTTGGGAGTCGCCTAATCCCAAGTACGAGGAAGCAATTGAAATAAAACGTCTTAAAGGAGCAGATTTTTTGCGGGGGCAGCGGCGTGAGAAGAAACCACTGATACAAGAGCTGGACTAACGTTAAATTATAGCGCTATCGCGCCTTTTATAGGTTGGGTTTTTTTTCATCAACCCAACCTCTTTTTCCCCTCACAATCTTATCCATTTCTACCATGCCACTGCGATGATTGTACGGAGTGCGATCGCCCCTACCTATCGAATTAGTCACTCCATACAGTTACCATGATAAACATACAGAAACCCGGCGGCTTCAAACAACCGGGTTTCTAAATATTGTTGCTGCATTTTCGACGATTAAGTTCCGGGCACGTAGGCCATAACTGGAGTAGCTTGCTGCTGCTGCGCGATTTCCAAAAGCCGCTGAATTCGCTCCTCTGTTGGCGGGTGAGTGCGGAAAAGTGACTGCAAACCTTTAGTGGAAAAAGGATTCACAATCAGCAGCGGCGACATCGCAGGATTGCCGTGCATCGGAATTTCATGACCCATTTTCTCTAATTTTTGCAGGGCGTTTGCTAAGCCGATCGGGTTATTGGTAATTTCCACGGCCCCACTGTCGGCTGCAAATTCCCTCGTCCGAGAAATCGCCATTTGAATTACGGTTGCTGATAGCGGTGCTAAAATGATTAAAAACAGCAAACCAAACGGATTCGCGCCTTGTCTGCTATCCCGCGTTACCGGGCCGTAAAGCGCTCCAAAAGTCAGAATTCGCCCGACAAATGTAATTGCACCCGCAATTGTTCCTGCAACTGCTTGAGTGAGGGTGTCGCGGTTGCGGATGTGGGTCAGTTCGTGGGCTAAAACGCCTTCTAATTCTTCGCGGGAAAGCAGCTTGATGATGCCTTCAGTAACTGCTATTGTCGCGTGTTCCGGGTCTCTTCCTGTGGCGAATGCATTGGGAGATTGAGTGGGAACTAGAAATATTTTCGGCACCGGAATTTGGGCTTTTTCGCTCAGCGATGCTACCATATCGTAGATTTCTGGTGCTTCGCTGCGGGCGATCGGCTGAGCGCGGTAAGCCATTAACGCAGCCGTGTCGGAATAGTACCAAGAGCTAAAACTTGAGAAGGCTGCTAGCGCTAAACCGATGTAAAGTCCTTGCTCGTTGCCGATTAAATAATAACTTCCTAAAACGAGAAGGCCGCTTAGGAGTCCTAAGAGAGCGGCTGTTCTGAGTTGATTTGTTCCTAACATGGCGGGTTGAGGGCGATCGCTATTTTGATATTTTTGAGCTTGTAATTAGATTTTCATATTTGCGGGCGATCGCGCCTCTATCTGCCGAAATAACTGCTGCCGCCAATAGTAGTATTTCACCTTTTGAGTCAGAAACTGGGAATGCCTCGGAAGGCTCTCTCGCCTGCTCTCAAGAGGCGGTAGAGCCGCAGGATATGACATTTCCAGGCTCTGCTTGGAAACGAGATTAAACGAGATAACCATTCTAAATACCCTTGGACTGCAATTACGGTATAATTGGTGAATATGACATAGTAAAAATTCCACATAAATCATGACTATCGATATAGAGATTTTTCAAACTGTCATCAAGATGCCAGAATCTCTCAAACAAGAGATATTGCATTATGCAAAATATCTACTTGACAAACACGCAAAAACTGAATCATCTCATGAAAAACTTGAACAACTTCACGGTTATGGTAGTTGGGCAGGTCAGATCGTGATGTCTGATGATTTCGATCGACCGCTGGAAGATTTAAAGGAATATATGTAACGTTGATTTTGGCTGATGGCAAGACTCTATTATCGAGGCATGGCAGAAGAAAACGGTAAACCAAAAATGGGACGCAACGCGAGGTTACTGGGAGTCAGACCCAGTATTGACATTGATGTTGAGCAAGTGCCCAAAGAATGGTTGGATGAACAAGGTTATTTACTACCAGAAACAGAGCGCAAGTCTTCGGATGAATCTGTCACTGTAGCCATAAGAAACACAAAAGGAATGTCCGTCTCCCTCTCTATCGAAGGCTTGCCATCATTCCGCAAACCCTCAAAATTTGGCGGAACAGGGAAAGATCCTCTTTGGCAGATTGACGACAGCAAGATCGTCGGAGATATTGAAGCTGTGCAAGATAGTCCAACTCATGTCAGTATTTTGCCAAGCGCTACAATGCTTTTAGAGAAATATGAAGCAGCGCTGGCCCAGACACAGAGCGAATGGGAGAAAGTTTAATAGTTTAATTTAGTCAACGGGAGAACAGCAATGGCATGGGTGTTTAGCTTATCGGCTGAATGTGGCACAAAGCAATCTGAAGCACAGCAATTTGCTCAATATTTCAATGAAATTTCATGGGTTCTATCAAACGGTACACATTCCCAATGTCGGGCAGAAAGTTTTCAGGATATAGAAGAGAATTGGTGGTGTAGAGTTTGTCCAAGTGGCATCAGTGAGATTGGAATTGATACTCCCGAAAGTGCTTATTTAATGACGGAAATAGGTATATTTTTGTATCAGAGTTTGCGGTTTGCTCCACCGTTTCGGTATGCTTTAGTTGGTATGGAAGTAGATGAGTTTAGAACCTACAGCGAATTGATTGAAGAGCCTGACTTGGTTTTTCCCGGCTTGGTTTTAGCTGAAGCTCTTTGGCAAGCAACTGGAGCATCTTCGGTTTTTCGATTGTTCAGTCTCGGATATGTTTGGAAGCCCTATGAAGGTGAAGTTTATAGACCACTACTAGCATCGCCCGATCTAAAGAACAAGCTTGATGAATTGCTGAGCGTGGGGTAAATCTCTTCAATCGCCCACAGTATATTCTTGTTTAAGCAATTTAGATATCCGACTTCTTAAATAAGTCGGATATCTGGCTATTAGGTGGAATTCTCCAACCCTAAACCGCTTGCACTTGCTTTTCCTCAACAGCAACAGGTTCTTGATATACAGTTTGAGACTCATTAGCCAAAAAGTCGGCTAATTGAGCTTCAATTTCATCCCGCACAATCTGGCGGTATTCCAGGAAATGCTCGTTGTGAGCACATACTGTTAAATAATGATCCCAAACAGCAGGATTGCGTTTGAGAATGCTGAACAAATGATGCCAGAACTTCCACCGAGTTTTGCGCTTGACTCCCTGCCGCCAAACCACAGTTAGCAGTGCTCGCAAGTCTATCCAACTGGGAATTCTTGCAGGTATATTTGCTGTAGGTGCACCCAGCATCAAGAAGTGGCGATAAGTTCGGTCTAAATATTTCTCAGCATCATACACTTCGCAGAATGCCTCGACATATTCGCGGGCAATATCTTCGAGAGGCCGCGTCGGAATGAAGTTCATCAAAGTAGTCTGGTTGAGATTGCCAGATTTGTCGCGCAACCGCCCTTCTTTTGCTAGTCTGTGGGACAATGCCGTGTGCGGCAAAGCTTGCAGCATTCCAAAGGTTGTACTCGGAATTGCTGCTGCTTCGGCGAACTTGACAATCCGCTGACCGGCACCGGGTTTTTCGCCGTCGAATCCGATGATAAATCCGGCCATTACTCGCAAACCGGATTTGGCAATTAACTCTACTGATTCGATCAGGGAATTGCGGGTATTTTGGAATTTCTTGGTCATTTGCAGGCTTTCTTCATCGGGAGTTTCAATCCCTAGAAACACTGCATTGAAATTGCAAGCAACCATCATGTCCATCAATTCTTGGTCTTGGGCTAAATCGATGGATGCTTCGGTGTTGAAAGTAAACGGGAATTTGTGTTCTTCTTGCCAGACTTTTAAGTCTTTTAGCAACAGTTTGACGCTGCGTTTGTTGCCGATAAAGTTGTCGTCTACCATGAACACGCCGCGCCGCCAGCCCAAGTTGTAGAGATAGTCTAATTCTGCTATCAATTGTTGGGGGTTTTTGGTGCGGGGTTTGCGGCCGTAGAGGACGATGATATCGCAGAATTCGCACTGGAAAGGACAGCCTCTGGAAAATTGAATCGACATCGAGTCGTAGGCGTCTAATTCCAGCAAGTCGAAGCGGGGAACCGGGGTTGTGGTAACATCGGGTTTTACGCCGTCCGATCGATAAATTCCGCTTTTTTCGCCGCGCCCTATTGCTTCGACAAACATCGGCAAGGTGATTTCGCCTTCGTCGAGGATCAGGTAATCTATGCCCGCTGCTTGAGGTTCTTCGGGTACGGAAGTCGGGTAAGGGCCACCACAAGCTACGGATTTACCGCGCCGTTTTGCTTCGCGAATGATGTCTAGCAAATCTTCTTTTTGGACAATCATTGCGGAGAGAATAACGAGCTCTGCCCATTCCCATTCTGCTTCGGTGATTTGTCTGATGTTGCGATCGACTAACTTAAATTCCCATTCTTGGGGTAAAATAGCTGCTACCGTTACCAAACCCAGCGGTGGCAGCAGCACTTTACGATCGACTAATTCTAGGATTTTCTCGTAAGACCAAAATGTTTTCGGAAACAGCGGGTAAACTAAAAGAACTCGCATTATATGTTAAACCTCACCAAAAAACTGGGTCTGAAGCCCCGTCCTTATAGGACGGCTTTACATTGAATTAAATCCCCTTTCGGGGTCGGAGAGGGAATTTTATGCAACCTCTCCGATTTTTGGGGAATGGTTGCCCCAAACTCCCATTTCTGGGGTAAAGTTAGCTTCGACAAAGTTATAAAGGCTTGCGCCGGCTAGCAGCACTGTCTCAGTGACCTTAAGACTGTTTAACCACTAGCGACAGAGCAAGGGACTAGCTTCGCATCAAGCGGGTGTCGTGACCTAAATAACGTAGCTATTTAAAGCTTAGTCTGGTCAGAATGGCCTGTTAGATTTCTCTTTCAAGCCTCACGCCTTTAGGCTGAGGTTTCTGACATCAGTAAACAACTTGCGATCGGGCTGGCGGGGCGTGAGAGTTCGATCGACTCTCAAGACTTAATGTTAAGGCTAAAATTACGATCTTGCACTCGATCGAATATCTGGCGAGGGGTGACACCCCCTAAAACCCACAAATTGAGCGCAATTTTTAGCTGGCAGTTCCCTGTTAAAGTGTGCAAATGCTGATATCTTATCGTATTTGACCGTTAATTAACGATAATCTCAGTTAAAAAGCATGGGACTAAGGCAAAAAAGAACTTGAAACAGTAGACTTGAATAGCATAAAGAATTAGGGACGGGCTAGAAGCCCATCCCACAAATTGTTTCTTGTGGGATGGGATTTGAGAAGCGCCAAAATAATTAGGGACGGGCTAGAAGCCCATCCCACAATCTTTCTTGTGGGATGGGCTTCTAGCCCGTCCGATTATTGGTGCGGAGTGTACGGACTACTTTTTATTTTTATCGGGAAGCCCGCTAGTTCTTAACATATCGGCAACTGTGCCGCAGTAACTCGGCATTCCTATGCTTTCGGGATTCACAAGATTTTGATAGGTAAAATGGCGGTAGCTGATGCAAAATCTATCCCAAGCAGCCACTTGAATTCGGAATAGCCAAATAAAGAAATCTGCCAGCCAAGGTGAAAGAGTAATCCGAAAAAATATGTTTTTATTCAAATACTGGCAAGCCTGTTCTACCACTTCGTTAGCTGTAATCGCCGGATTTCCTAGCACAAAATGTCGCGGTTCCTCGGAAGCCGGCGGATGTTCAACTAAATAATTAACTACTTTAGCAATATCTGCGCCGTGGATGAAGTGAAAACTGCCATCTGCCTTAAACCAGCGAATCAAACCAATCCATTTTGCCACAAGTGGCAGGCCAGATGACAAGTGAGAGACTGGTTTTTCGGCGTCTCCTCCCAATACTAATGTTGGGTAAAGTGCGGTAATTGGAGGGACATTTGTCAAAGCTGACAAATGCACCATGCAGTTGTATTTTGAGCTAATATAATCCGTCCCCAGTTCCCCGGCTTCTTTGAGCAAATTGTTGTCTCTACCGAGAATGCTGGCCGTTGAAAAATAAATTACTTGTTGGCAAGTCTGTGGCGAAAGTAGTTGAATTAGCTGGAGAGTTTTCGTTACGTTAACGTCAAAAACTTCTTGAGTTCCTCCCCAAGCAGTGGCAGCTAAAATTGCGACATTAATTGTTTGCAGAAGTTCGGCGTGTTGCTCGATATCTCGCATATCGCCTTGTAATATATGGATGCCGGGGCGGGCTTTCCAGTCAAATTTTAATTTGTCGGGGTTGCGAACTAAGAGGTAAAGTTCGTGGTTTGTTTCTTGAATCAAAGTTTCGGCCATGTAGTGACCGATACAGCCACTTGCACCCGTTATGAAAATTTTTTTGGCGTTCATTTTGCAGAAGGGGAAGGGGGGGACGGCAAGGGGGAGAATTGGGCTGTTTCATTCTCCTGCAATCCGCCAGGGGTTGAAACCCCTGGCGTCGGGCAAAAGTCGGTTGAAACTGAGATGTTGCACCATTCTCAATTAGTGTTTTATGAACAGGCAAGATGCCTGTTCCACAAGAAAATTTATATTTTGTGGAACAGGCCGGAAAGCCTGTTGCTGACAATGGTGCAAGATATCAGTTGAAACCGACTGAAGAGCACCATTGTTAATAAAGGGCTTTTTTGTGGCTGGGGGCGGGTTTATTTAACCTGTCTGCACTCTTTAAAGCTATTGGTGAACCCGCCCCTACGGGATGTTTTATTGGCAAGGGTGCTCTTCGGTGAGTTAAAACCGACTGAAATATTAATCTTTAGTCCTCATAGCGAGGACTTTAGCTATGAGACAGGGGTTTCAACCCCTGTCGGATTGTCGGACTCAAGCAGCAACTGCAAGCAATTTGTCGGCTTGTTTTGCGGTTTCAAAGAAGAAACGCACGTTGTCTTCGGGAGTACCCGGTAACACGCCGTGTCCCAAGTTGAGGATGTGTCCGCGCGGGCCCGCTTTGCGAATTGTATCAAGAATTCGATCGCGAATAAACGGTTGAGAACCAAACAACACGCCCGGATCTAGATTTCCCTGAACGTTCATATTCGGGCCCAAACGTCGGCGCGCGTCGGCCATATCCACTGTCCAATCGACGCTGATGATATCGGCGCCGGATGTTGTCATGCGTTCGAGGAGGCCGGCGCTACCGGTGACTAACAGAATTAGCGGGGTGTCGGGATGGGTTTTTTTGACTTGCTCGAATACTTGTTTCTGGTAAGGTAGAGCGAAGGTGTCGTAGTCCTGCGGGGAAAGTTGGCCGGCCCAGGAGTCGAACATTTGCACTACTTGCGCGCCGCAGTCGATTTGATAGCGCACGTAAACGGCGATCGCATCGGCGAATTTCGACAGCAACTGATGCAGTAAAGTTGGATCGGAAAATGCCATGTTTTTGATGATGGCATAATCTTTAGAACCTTTGCCCTCAACAGCATAGGCCGCCAGCGTCCACGGCGCGCCCACAAAACCGAGCACGGTGGATTTGTTGCCGACTTCCTCGCGCAGGGATTTGAGGATTGTTTTGATAAACGGCAAGCTTTCTTCCGGGTTCAGGGGTTGCAGGTTGTCGATTTGCTGCTGAGTGCGGATGGGTGAGTGGATAATCGGGCCTTTGCCTTCGGCGATGTCCATGTCAATACCCAAACCGGGCATGGGGGTGACAATATCGGAAAACAGAATTACGCCGTCGGGTTGAAACGCGCGCCACGGCTGAAGGGAAACTTCGATCGCCACTTCGGGGATTTCGGAACGTTCGCGAAACGAGGGATACTTTTCTCGCAAATCTCGATAAGCCTTCATGTAGCGGCCGGCTTGACGCATCATCCACACGGGGGGGCGGTCTAGGGTTTCGCCACGGGCTGCCCGCAACAACAAGGGAACTTCATTTAATGCCGACATTTTAACTTTTCTCTACCTTAGATATTTCAATGCCTTTGGTAGCTTACCACTGTGCGATCGTCCTTTTTGACAAAAAATTCATCTGTCAGCGGGGAGGGAGATGAGGGGAGTGGCCCAGTTCGATTTTGGGCGATCGGGATTTGGTTGGTTGCGAGGCTGGCGGTAAATTAGCTGAACCGCCCTTTTTGCGCCACCAGCCTCGCAAATGACATCTAGACTCCTTGCATTATATGGGCTGTATAATGGAGTTTTCCCCACTTGTTGGGGAAACTCATTGAATAAAAAAATTGAATAAAAACTTAGTAAAGAACCAAGTAAAGCAATACTTGACAATATAAACGGGTAGATTCTGGATGCTGCTATTACATTATTTTTGACTCCTGACGTTAAGACTATGAAAAAAATAAAATTTGAATCCACTGTACAACTTTGGATAGATATGTCTGTACTTGGGTTTATCTACAAGCCTACTTGTCGTCCGGGCAAGTTTTCATCCAATGTTTTAGACACTACAAGCTATCTTATAGAGAATATAAACTCTAAGGGTAACTTACCATTTTTTATCAAATCACTTTTTCTCACTGCTGTATTTACTCCTTTACTGTACAGCTCAAATTTTTACATTATTTGTATAGGCTGGGTTTTAATACTCGTACCCGGTTTTATGCTAGCCATACAGCTTTTTTACCTCCTCTTAAGTCAAATACTGTGCATCTCAATGACACCCCTATGTTTGATAGATGACATACTTTCTAGTTTCAAGGATTCAAAGTGAACCTTATTTCTGAGCTAATATTGCATCGTAATCGCCATGATTCCCTATCCAAAACCAGACAATACCTTCAGGTTTCTCAACTCCCAAAGCTCGGTAACTCTCGCCTACTCGCACCGATTGCAATTGCTTTCGCCTGCCAACTTTTTTAAAATGCAGCGAAGGGTGATACGGCTCGACTTTGAGTAATTCGTAATTTTTATCGGCTAACGCTTGTATTTCTTTAGGTAGCTGGTGATAGCAGTGCCAAAAACGCGGTAAAGTCAGATGCTTCATAACACTTTAGCCAATCCCGCTTCATACTCTGCATCGACTTCATCAAGTAGCGCATCTAACCGCCCCTCCTCCAAATCGTCTTCAATTTGCCTATCCCAGACTTGTTGGCGATACTCTATCAGCCAAGCAGTGAGTTCTGATAGTTCCTTAACCGACAAGTTCATAATTGCTGTTTCAAGTTCTTTAACGCTCATATATTTTGTCACCTCATTAATATTATTAATATACCAATAATCCTGAACGCACGGGTAGTCATAAACCAGGTTTTTTCCGAAAGACGCATTCCAGCTTACAGATGAGCGTGAAAAACCCGGTTATGAAGGTTAGTTGTAGATTATACAGAGCGACGCAGCCGTAAGTATGGTGGGTCGCTGCGAGATTTTCGAGTTTATTTCTAGATTAGACCACTTGCAAAAATCCTTTTCATCAATTGATGGGACGGGCTCTGGGACCCATCCCACAAGAAAAAATAACTCTTGTGGGATGGGCCGAAGAGCCCGTCCTAATTATTTTTGCAAGAGGTCTATTGTAAATAGCGACGCACCCACGGTATTTTGTAGGGTACGTCGGTGTGACATTTTCGAGCTTCGTTGTAGATTGTAGAGAGCGGCGCACCCTACTATCTCGTCACACAAACTCCGCCCACCACTACCCGACATTGATCTCGGCGCTCATCGAACCTCCTATTATCATTCGCCCTCGCCGAATCTAAATCTCTAGTCCGCGAATTGTAGTAATAATCTCCCGCTGGAAAGTTTCTAGTCGGGACAGCGCAGTAAGTCGAGTCTTGATTATTATCGTCGAACCTTACTCTCACCATCGAACGTCTCTCGCGACAATCAACAGACCGCAAGCCAAAATCATTTTGCAGAAGCTGTGCTCTGTCATATTGACCGTCATATCGATCGTTATCTCGTCCGGTGTACCAATCGTCCCGCGAATTGCGAGCTCGTCTGTTGCCCCCATCAATTCCCGAAACTTCCAGCGTGTAGCTACCGCCCCTGGCAGCATCTTTTGCTAACACTAAAAGCTTATAATCGCCAGTACGGGGAATTTGATAATTAAAAGAACGGTCTAGCGTAAAAGCGACTTGTTTGTTGTTCCCGTAAAACAGCACCATGACGGGAGTAAAACCGCGACTTCTATCTGTATCTAAAAACACTTCAATGTTATCCCCTTCCCTTGCGCTGAATGTGTATTCTTGGCCGCGCAATTCTTCCGTCGGAGTTCCGGGTGTCCACATATTTCGGAAACGGTAAATCGGGGAAGTGCGGCGAATTACTCCGTCAATGCGATCGTTATTCCCTATCTGTTCGCCAACTGCACTTGAGGAAATCCCGGTAAGTGCCAATCCCGTAACTAGGATGGCGGCAGCAATACTGTTTAACAAGTTGTGTGTTTTCATATCAACCTCTCGAAAAATTTAAAATCTTTTTGCTTTCTTGGCGCCGACATTTGCATACACAATCCATTTTAAATGTAATTTCTGCCAACCGTGTCAACCTCACCTAACGGGACTATTTAGCGGGTGCAAAATCTCAAGCTAAAGTTATAGACGTTAATCCTTAATCTAAAGTTGCGATTTATCGCCACAAATCAGCAATCCCGATTCAGCGTCGAGACTCGCCATAATTCCCATAGGTAAAGCAGCGTTAACTCCCTCGTGCCCGAAGGGCAAATCCGAGACAATCGGAATATTCAAATCCCCCAGCCGATCGCGCAAAACCTCTTCAATGCTAAAACTGGGAATACTTGGGTCAATCTCGCAACGACTGAAGCGCCCCAAAGCAATGCCCCGCACCCCAGCGAAAGCCCCCGCCATCCGCCACAAAGTCAACATCCGATCGACCCTGTAGGGAGCCTCGGAAACATCCTCAAATGCGAGAATAACCCCGGTCAAATCTGGTTGATACGGGGTTCCGAGCAAATGAGAAGCAACCGTCAGATTCGCAGGAAACAGCCGCCCGGTGGCTTTTGAGCTGCCCCATCCTTTACCTTGCAAAGATTGTAAGGGACGACCTTCTATGCAGTCAAAAAGTCGATCGACAGACCAATCCGGTTCATCCGCCAAAGTTGTCAGCATCGGCCCGTGAACGCCCCAAATCCCCAATTTGTCGTGATTCCACAGCAAAGCAGTAATATCTGAAAAACCGATTAACCATTTCGACGGATGGGAATCGGGAGTTGGAAATTGGGAATTTTCCGCCTTTCCCACTTTTCCTTTTTCCAAAAGTCGAGTGCTGCCGAAACCGCCTCGAACACACAGAATACCGCGACACTCCGGGTCATTGAGGGCATCCGCCAACTGTCGGACGCGGTTTTCATCGGAACCGGCCAAATAGCCCCAGCGATCGTCAAAACCCGGTGTTAATTCAAGTCGATAGCCGCGAGATTTCCAAATTTCTACACCCTTTTCAAAATTGGTTGATTCTCGCAAAGTGCCACTAGGGGCAATTACTTTGAGCAAATCTCCTGGTTGCAGAAATTTTATGTTAGTCATTAGTTATTAGTTATTAGTTATTAGTTATATCGTGTTTGGTGAATCGATCATAATTCCGTAGGGGCGGGTTTGACAGACAATTTCTGACTGAAACAGACAATCTCGAAAACCCGCCCCCACCCATCCATAAATACAAACCTACCTTTTCGGATTCGAGGCAAATTTTAGGTTGATTTGGGTTATCGGTTGGGGCGGGGCGGGTTTATCTAGATTGTTGATAATCGTTAGATATTGTCGGTGAAACCAGCCCCTACGGGATATGGTTAATTATTGATTTAAGAGTGAGTTTTTCAGATTTTTGGTTAATCATTACTACGGCAAAGTCAGAATTTCCACCCCAGAATCAGTCACAGCCAGAGTGTGCTCGAATTGAGCCGAAAGCTTTCCATCCTGCGTGATAGCAGTCCAACCATCGGCCAAAATTTCCACTTCCCAAGTACCCTCATTAATCATAGGCTCGATCGTAAAAACCATGCCTTGTCTGAGCTTCTTCCCCGTGCCCCGCTTACCGTAGTGCAGAATTTCCGGTTCGGTGTGAAAAACGCGGTGAACGCCGTGTCCCGCAAAATTTCGCACTACCGAAAAACCCTGTGCTTCAGCATATTCTTGAATCGCTGCACCGATGTCACCGGTACGAGCACCCGGTTTGACTTCCGCAATTCCTCTTCTTAAACATTCCTCGGTTACTTCAACTAACTTTTTCGCTACCGGTGAAGGTTTCCCCACAAAAAAAGTTTTGGAAGTATCGCCATGATAACCATCAACTAAAGGTGTTACATCAATATTAATAATGTCCCCTTCTTTAAGAATTTGTTTCGCATTGGGGATGCCGTGACAGACAACTTCATTGACGCTTGCACACAGAGATTTGGGAAATCCTTTATAGCCTAGCGGAGCGCTTTTTGCTCCGTGTGCCAAAGTCCAGCGTTCGGCTTCGTCGTTAATTTCTAAAGTGCTGACACCTGGTTTTACCATCGGTTCGAGATGCAGCAGAAGTTCGGCCGCTAAGCGGCCTGCTTGGCGCATTTTTTCGATTTCTCTACTGGATAAAAGCACTAAACGTTCGGTTGCCATAGTTGTTTGGGTTTTCTTTTTTTGTGGTCGATTAAGAGTTTATTTAACTCAATTTGAGAATAGATTTGAATTGCTGTTCAATAAACTTGTAAGGTGCGTCAGTCAGCGAATCTTTCTAAAAATTGGCCAGTATTATTACTGACGCACCCTACTAGCAGTGATTGATTTGAACCAGTGTTCGCAACGATCGCCCAAAGCTGCTAAAGAATATTCTACCTCTGCTTGTCGCCGGCAAGCGCTGCGGTCAATTTGGTCTAAGCGGGCGATCGCACCTACCAAGCCATTTACGCTATCAGGCTCCACTAAAAAGCCCGTCAGTCCGTCTCTAACAATTTCGGCAGGCCCCCCGCGCTCGTAAGCAATCACGGGTACACCGCACGCTAAAGCCTCGATCGCGACATTTCCGAAAGCTTCCACCCAACGCGGTGTCATCAACAATGCTTGGCACTGACGGACTTGCTCTTGCATTTGGGTTGTTGTCAGAAACCCTAAATATTCTACCGGAGCATCCGGGTAATCTGCACAAATTTTTTGCCAATAATCCTCATCTTGCATTTTGCCCATAATTTTCAGGGGAATGCCTGTAATTTTCGCTGCCGCCACTGCATCTTCTAAGGCTTTTTCCGGGGCGATGCGGCCTAGCCAAGCTAATTTGGGTTCCGGTTGGCTGCAAAATTCGTACAGCGATAAATCTATGCCGCTTCCCAACAACTGACATTCATCGGCAAAGGCGAATGTTTTGGCTTGAGAAGCGGTGTGAACTCCGATCGTACCAGGAAACTGAACTGCGGTTTGTCCGGCAATGCGATCGAGGGCTGCGGAAAGGGAGCCCATGCTGATCAAATGTGCGATCGGAGTCCTAAAAAAAGGTGTCAAATAAAACGGCAGCCAATCGTAGGCAAAATTAACAATGACATCCCATTCATCCTGAACTTGGCGAGCATATTCCCACATATTCGCCAGCACCGAATCTGCGGGCATCACAATAGGATCATTGTAATCTTGTGTTTGGGCGGTTACTTGCAAATCACCCGTTATTTCGATTACAGGAATTGATTCTAAGACTGAACCTATCGGCGCTACAACCGCTATTTTATGACCTCGGCGGTGCAATTCTTTAGCGATGTTAAGGACTATAAGTTCGACTCCGCCGCCCAACCCGGAACCGAGTTGACCGACCGAAGTGGAGAGCAACAATATTTTCAAATAGTCATTAGTCATTAGTCATTAGTCATTAGTCAGTAGTAACTAATTCTAACATAATCTCACTTATAAATTCTCCCCTCTAAAATCTCAAATCTAAAATCCCTTGAAAATTGCTAGACTTATCAATCCCTCCCAGAACGCGGACGGAGGCGGTTCAACTGATTGATTGCCCAGCGAGCAGTTTCCTGAACTTCGGGATCTGGATCGTCCGTCGCACGGTGCAACAAGTAACTGATTTGATTCACCAATTCGTAAATCCGCGTCAAGTCGCGAATCGCATTTTTACGCACTTCGGGATTTTCATTTTGCAGCGAAATTGACCAGGCATTATTCATTGGTTTGAGAGTGCGAATGCCAATTTCCGAGAGACTTGCCAAAATTAAACTGTACTGGTTGGAGTCGGAATTTGCTAGCAAATCGAGCAACGGCTCAACGGCTCTGGAATCTCCCCGCTGGCCGAGTTCCCAAATTGCTTTGCGCCTCAAAGCCGGATTTAGGTGCTGCAAATCTTCAATCAGTGCTTCAATAATATCAACTTTAGGTCTACCATCCGTTTCGGGAAGGGCAATACCTTTCTTCTTCGCTAGGGAATCGGTTTGATTAGTTGTTTCGGGAATGTTGAAACCGGTGTTGCTGTATCCGTTGCTGTGAGTTTCCAAGGGGGAGGTGCCGGAATTAATTCGATCGCCCTCGAATGCTGCATCCTGGGATTCGGGTTCCCCGGATTCCCCGATCGACGGAAAAGGTCGATCGCTGTTCTCGATACTGTGGCCTTTTGGCAAATCAAAAGGGTAGGGCAGGGCTGACAGCGATTGTCCCCCAGAAGAAGTCTCTTGCGGTCTAATTTCGTGCGAGTTTTTAGGAGAATCGGGATTAGTAAATTGAGAGTTTCTTTGGTTGTGGCGATCGAATCTTCCCCGTCTTCGCTTAGAATAATTTGGCTCGTCACTGCTAACTAATTTGAGCATGATAAATACTGCCGCTGCCGTGACGACAACTGCTGCCAAACCCAACATTAAGAACCCCCGCTGACGAGACAAAATGACCAGCAAATTGGATACCGATTTCGGGATCTTAGAATTAGATTTGGACGTTTTGGACGGCTGAGATTTGTTTTTATCGGGCGCTGGAGACGGTTTTGGAGGCTTGGAATCTTGGCGATCGTCCGGGGGAGAGTTCGCCTGAGCAATTTCTGGGGAAACAGCCCGGTAGGAGGCATTGAGTACCTGGTGCTTTCCGTCCGCACTTGGACTGAACCCAGCGCCCAGACAGGCAATGCAGGTGAACAAACATACAGAGGAGCGGTAATGCGCCATAAGACTCAATCCGGGTTTTGAGAGGCAACGCCGCATGACGAGCTTTAGTTTAACCTTGAGTTAGCTCGATCCTAGCTGCTATGGGCTTAACTAACTCACAAATACCACCAGACTAGCGAAAAACCCTGGTTTGAGAGGGCACTGAGCCAGATATTATAAACACAATTGTGTCATTGACCTGCAACTCCTTTAAATAATTAGTTTAAAACGAACAACTACATCGGCGGCTACGACTTTAGCAGCGGCATCCCGAAAGTTGATTGCAGCTAATCTCACCTACGTGCAGTGTGCAGTGCAGGCCCTGCAGCGCAGCACTGCGGGGGCGCTAGCAGACGATTGTGGCTACCTGTCGATTTTTTACGAATAACGTGGCATGACCAAAAGTTTAACAAGCTTCCCAGCCGACGGGTCGATCGTTTTTGTGTGAATTTGGGCGGAAGTGGGACAGGGGCATTGGCACTGGTAACGATAAACTCGGTTTTTTCGTTAATTCTTCGCTGCTAAACCGCATATTTTCAGTACATTCCAGGACGCACTCTCGACGCTCACAAACCAGTTTTATTTACCCAAAATGCTGTAAGAAAGAGAGCGCTGATTTGACCGATGTTAATTTGAAGGGGGCAATTATGCCGGATAGAAGTGTTTGGGCGATCGGCTAAGATAACCGTTAGGAAATATTGTATTCAGCTAGCCAGCGCCCAAAATCATACTATCTTGTAAAAGTAGGGTCGGATTTAGTTAGGAGCTATAGTCAGAGCGAGTAGACCCTTTCACGCAGGCGTCCTTTGCCAACGTTTTGTTTATTTCTACCCACTTACTTAAGTTAAATCAATCGGTATTTAATGCTGTGCCGCCAAATTTGATATAAGATCGAGCTAAATTTCTAGTGTGAGAGTAGAGGCGTTTGTGAGCCAACAAGATATTTTAAATTTAGCAAAAGAAGGCGATGCCAGGGCGATCGCATTTCTGATCGGCCAAGCACTCCAAAGCTTCGGCGTCACGGCTAAAGCCAGCCGGGAAAATGACACCCTGCACCTGCTGCTGGAAGCAGAACATTTACCCGCAGAAGAAGCCTGTCTCCGAGTCGCAGTCAAAGGTTTGCAGCGGCTGCAACCCAATAACCTTTACTCAGTGACAGTTTACGGGCGGCGCGGCGGCCAGCAATTGCCAGCTTGGAGTCAGACGGTAGAATTAAAAAAACGCTTGACTTCCGCACCCGTGAGTCCGTTAGTTGCCGTGAATGCAGCAGTAGCTGCGAGTGCAGCAGTAGCCGCTAGTTTACCCGCTTCTCCAATTCCTGTGACTTTGCCCAAGCTAGAAAAAACCCAAAATGTCACAACTGCGCCCCCTCAAACACCAGAAAAATCTGCGCCCCAACCCCCTAAAATCCCAACTCCAAAACCCCCAAACCAAAGTCAGCAAAAGCCATCACCGCAGCCAGAATTAGCAGGCACTAAAACTAAGAAATTTGGGCTGTCAGTCGCTGTTCTGAGTCTAATTCTCGTACCGATATCCGGCTTGGTGCTGGCTTCTCAACTTTACAAATCCTCAACCACCGCTACTAATAACCCTCTAACGTCAAAGCCTGCGGTACAAGAAGTGAGCTCGACACCCGCGCCTGCACCTGCAGCCAAGCCCCTTCCCGCTCCAAAATCGCCCTCCCCGGCTGCCAAAAAACCTGCCATTGTGCCCGCCACTGTCAGCATCAAAGCAGTTGGTGACATGATCCCCGGCACAAATTATCCCTACAACAAACTGCCGGCAAAAAAAGAGATGTTATTAGAGTCGGTAAAACCGTACCTCAAAGGAGCTGATATTCTGTTTGGCAATTTTGAAAGCACGATGACCGATTATCCTTATAGTTCCAAAGCAGGCGGCGGACGAATGCTGTTTGCCTTTCGGACGCCTCCGAGTTATGCCAAAATTTTCAAAGATGTTGGTTTTGATATTTTGAGTATTGCCAACAATCACTCTTACGATTTTAACGAGCAAGGATTTAAGGACACGATTAAAAACATCGACAGCAACGGCATGAAGGCTGTTGGCAAAAGAGATCAAATTGTTTATCAAAATGTCAAGGGTGTGAATTTTGCCTTTATCGGTTTCAGCAACTACGGCGACGTTCACAATTCCTTGCTGGAACTGAAAGCGGGAGCCGAAGTTGTCAAAAAAGCTAAGGAAAAGGCTGATATTGTAGTGATATCAGTTCATGCTGGAGCTGAAGGAACGGGAGCTATCAATGTGAGAAATAAAACTGAGTTCTTTTACGGAGAAAACCGGGGAAATATGGTTTTGTTTTCGCGGACGATGATTGATGCGGGAGCGGATTTGATTTTGGGACATGGCCCGCACGTTCCCAGAGCTATGGAACTTTATAAAGGGAAATTGATTGCTTATTCCCTGGGCAATTTTTTGGGTTATCGCACTTTGTCCACAGCCGGAGCACTCGGTAAATCTCTAATTTTGGATGTGAAAATGACTCCGCAAGGGGATTTTGTTTCTGGTAAGATTATCCCCATCCAACTTGACGGGCGAGGTGTGCCGGCTGTTGATAACAATTTTAGGACTGTGGGGTTGATTGACCGTTTGACAAAGAGCGATTTTCCCAATAGCGGTTTGACAATTGATGACAAGGGACAAATTTTGAAAAAGAGTAAGTAGTTATTATTGGGAATTGGGAATTTTAACTGGTTCCCAGGCAGAGCCTGGGAACCTATATCCAGAGGCTTTGCCTCGAAAAGCGATCGGGAAAATAGGAGGCTGAGCCTCCGGATCTGCGTTACCAGGCAGAGCCTGGGAACAAGTAATCAAACTCTTGTGGCCCGTTGCTCAGAGCAACGCCCGAAATATGCAATTTAAATGCAGTACAGCTTAGCTGCCCCTATACTGCAATCATCGTTTTCAAAGCTTCTTTCATTTCGTCTGCAGTCGTCGTTGCCGTACCGAATTGACGCACGACAATACTAGCCGCCAAATTGCCCAAAACTGCCGCTTCCCAACCAGATGCACCGACGCACAAAGCTAAAGTCATTGCTGCTACAACTGTATCTCCAGCACCGGTTACGTCGAATACATCAGTCTTGTTAAAAGGGGGAATGTCCCAACTTTGAATGGCAAATTCCCCCTTTTCACAAGTCGATGTTGGAGGGGGTGAATTTTTGATTTCTTCGCCGTTGGCCCTTTCAAACAAAGTCATCCCTTCTTCGCCGCGAGTAATCAGGATTTTTTGAGCTTGAGTTAAGTTCAATAAATCGCGTCCTGCTTGCATTAAAGTTTGAGGGTTTTTGATAGCATATCCGACGGCTTGCTCGGCTTCTGGCAAGTTCGGAGTAAATAACATTGCTCCCGAATATCGCTGCAAATTTATTTGAGCGTCTACAATTGTTTTGCCGGGAACCACTGCCGATTCGATCGCCAAATTCGTCAAAACTCCGTCGCCGTAGTCGGAACAAACCACTGCATCTACTGTCGGTATTTGCTGCCGGATGTAGTCTGCCAATTGCAACTGCAAATCTAAATCCGGCAACTCGTCGGATTTGCGATCGACTCGAACAATTTGCTGAGTCACCGACTGCCGCGCGTGCCCGGAAATTCGAGTTTTGGTGACAGTTGGACGCTGCGAATCTATTAAAATCCCACCCGTATCAATTCCCGCCGCCTCAAAAATACCGCACAAAGCCTTTCCCTGGTCGTCTTTTCCCACCAAACCAGCAACTTTTACTTTGCCTCCCAGTTTGGCTAAATTATAGACAGCATTTGCGCCACCTCCGGGTACTTGCTGAGTATTTTCGTAGCGCAAAATCAACACAGGTGCTTCGCGGGAAATTCGCTCTACTTGTCCGGTAAGAAACTCGTCCAAGGTCAAATCTCCGATCGCTAATACCTGCGCTCGATCGAAGCAGTCTAATCTTTTCAATAATTGCTCTGTTGAGGCACGCAGTTGAGGCAAAAAATCGGAATAGTCGTTAGTCATTAACCAAAAAAATGAGACTGAGGAGTTGATAATTGAGTGTGGAACGAGCGGGAATTAAAAAGGGAGCATCTCAATGAAAGCAGCCCAGCTAGAAATTGGAGTTTTGAGGCAGGAGGCAGGAGGCAGGAGCAAAGAGGAAGAAGGAAGGAGCCAGAAGAAGTGTTTTTACACATATGAGATGCTCCCATTAAAAATCCTAATATTAATTAATAATTAATTTCCTCCCTTGTTTTATTTTTAACTTTTAATTGATTTTCTCACTGGGATTTTGAGAAACCAGTTGCCGGCTATTGGCGATCGCACTCGCTCAAACAATTGGGCAAAAAAATGCGGATAAAATCGCAGCCCTTGAGACTCAACTGAAAGTTTCACGCTGTGGAAGTGTCCTTCTACATAAGTGCCTTCAAAAAACAGCAGAATTATTTCAATTTCTGCTTGATGATCGTAATCACCTGAGCCATTTGTTTTTTGAGTGCATCAATTTCCGCTTGCATTTTCGCCATTTGCACAGTCATCGCCTGAATTTCGGCGGCGCCCGCTCCAGAAGTGGATGCAGCGGGGGCTGCTGGGGCTTCCGGCACTGGTTTCTTTTTGGCCAGTACCATCGCCGATTTGATTGCCTCGGTTAGCTGCTTCTTCTCAAACGGTTTGGCGATGAATGCAAAAAAATGCTTCTCAAAGGGTTTCGGAATTTTTTCCATCACCTCTTCTTCGCGGCCCGACATGATCACCAAAGGTATCTTAGAAAGCTCAGGATGGGCTTGCACTTTTTGATACACTTCCCAACCGCTGACTTTGGGCAGTAGGAAATCTAACATAATTAGATTTGGCCGGGCTTGACGGATCAGTTTGAGTCCCTCTTCGCCGTCTTTTGCTTCTAGAATTTCAAAGTTACCCTGAGGCAACATCTCTCGGACTCGGAGGCGGATGACTTTACTGTCATCGATTACCAAGATTTTTTGACCAGCCACGACTGACTCCTTCAGTAATGAATGAGTGATGATTTGCAACCTTCAGTATATCCCTAACAGAATTCTACCCATAATTCTGGGCGAGTTTAGTTTTGTTGCACCTGGGGGCGATCCTGATTTCGGGTGGTACTCCTACAAGTTCAGGGGCTTTGATTTCGGATACGATCGAAGGAATTAACTCAATCGCCACTTAATTTTATGTTCCCCCAAACTCCTAAAACTCCTACTGTCAAAGCAGTTGTCGCCCAAATGCGGGGTGAAATCGAGGCGATGCCGGAGTGGTTGCGTAGGCCCGTTGGCAAAGCTAGCGAACTTTCCCACGTGCAAAAAATTATCAAACAGCGGCAAATTCACACGATTTGTGAGGAGGGGAGATGTCCCAACCGGGGCGAGTGCTACGCGCAAAAAACGGCAACTTTTTTGTTGATGGGGCCGACTTGCACCCGCGCTTGTGCTTTTTGTCAAGTAGATAAAGGTCATTCTCCGATGCCGCTAGACCCGGAGGAACCGCAAAAGGTGGCCGAGGCTGTGCAGTTGTTGGGTTTGCGCTATGCAGTGCTGACTTCGGTGGCGAGGGATGATTTGCCGGATGGGGGTGCGGGTTGGTTTGCCAGGACGATCGCCCAAATCCGCCTTCTTAACCCGCATACTGAAGTTGAGGTACTGACGCCGGATTTTTGGGGGGGAACAGGTAGGGGCGGTGCCCCCGTGCCCGCCCTCCCCGTGCCCGCCCTCCCCGTGCCCGCCCTCCCCGTGCCCGCCCCCGACGGGGAGAATTCCGGCCTCGATGAGTTGCAGCGACAGCGAATTCGCACGGTGGTGGAGGCTAAACCTGCTTGTTACAACCACAATATTGAGACGGTGCGCCGGTTGCAAGGGCCGGTGCGGAGGGGGGCGAAGTACGATCGCTCGATCGACGTTCTGCGTATTGTTAAGCAATATGACCCAACTATTCCCACCAAATCGGGTTTGATGTTGGGGCACGGGGAAACCGAAGCCGAGATAGTCGAAGCGATGGCCCATTTGCGGGATGCCAAGTGCGATCGGCTCACCCTCGGTCAATACATGAGACCATCTCTAGAGCACCTCCCAGTGCGTAAATACTGGACGCCGACCGAATTTGACCGTTTCGGGTCGATCGCGCGGGAGATGGGGTTTGAGCGCGTGCGATCGGGGCCTCTCGTCCGCAGTTCCTACCACGCCGGAGAGAGCGATTGAAACTAATTTGAATTCAACTCGGTATAAACTTGTTACCAAGAAATTGGGTATAAAGCCCCGTCCTTCTAGGACGGCTTTAATTAATTATCAACTTTTGTTAATTGTTTTCTTGAACTTTCTTGCATTGTGTTCATTGTAGAGTACAATAACTAGACTACAGGTAGAATAACCGCCGATACACATGAGACACCACGCTCAAACGACGGGTCGGAAAACAATAATGGTTAGTGGGTAGCGAAAACCACGAAAAACATAGCTGGGCTAACTAATGTAAGCCAAAATCAGAGACTAAACTTTTTATTTCTAAAATGTACTGTCTAAAATGTACTGTGGGGCACACAGAAACAAGAGAAGCAATTCTCGAAAGCTTGGGGAGACAAACCCTCGCGAGGCTATCTAAATTAAGCTCGATATTTGGTTCTTTTGAACGGATACCAGGTTTAAACACTGCCGCAAGGATAGATAGTTTTAAGGTAGGTCGCAGAACCAAGAATCCCCTCGCCTTGACTGCTGGGGAGTGTCAAAAAAAATAACTCTAGAGGATTATGCATAAGTGCGACGCACTCTGCTATTTGTAAATAGAGTGACATTATCAATTAGGAGCTTTACCTATGCCAGAGATAGCGAAGAACCAATTAAAATCCGACTCCGTGATGAAAACGGGCAAATTCCCTTACACATTTCGCGCAGGCTGGTTTCTGTTGCTGTTAGCAATCAATTTTGTGGTTGCAGCCTTTTATTTCCATATCATTGAATAGTTCTGCCAGTTAACTTTTAGCAGACCCTGCTTTTCTCGACCTCAACGTCAGAGAATGGGAGAGAGGGAGAGAGTTTTGAGTTTTGAGTTGGGGATAATATGACTTCATCCTTCTAACTAATGACTCCTGACTTCTTCCCTCTTCCCTCTTTTTTCTGACTAATGCCTAATGACCAATGACTAATGACCAATGACTAATGACTAATGACCAATGACTAATGACTTCTCTAGCGATTTCTCGACGCTTCTAGCTTTGACAAGCGCTCTTGAATTTTAATAACATCTTGCTTAGTTTCAATTGCCAAAGTTGCTAAATTGTCAAACATCGGGTCTCCAGACAGCGGTCTAGGATTTGTGCGACCAGAACCTGAAGGGGAAGGAGACTGAGGCCGGTTAACTCTAGAACCTTGGTTCTGCAAGCTGTAGATTTGTCCCCTGAGTTCAGAAATTTGCCTTTCTAATTGAGTAATGCGAAACTCTAATTGAGTTGTGGATTGAGCGGGCGTGACAATTGGCGCAACAGAAATTGCTAAGGCGCAAGCCAGACATAAAAGACAGATTGTTACGGCGCGATGGCGAATCTTTTTCGGCATAGCTTTAATAATTTAAATTATACCAGTTCTACGATAACAAATCGCCGAGATTTTTTGCCTCTATCAGAAGTAGGTCTTATGGCAAGTAGGAACGTAGCTATTTTAATGTTCGATGAGGTCGAGGTACTGGACTTTGCCGGGCCTTTTGAAGTGTTTTCGGTGACATCAGAATTAAGTAAGGGCGAGCGACCTTTTGCAGTCTCTACCGTAGCCGAACATCCCGGTGCTGTCAACGCCCGCAACGGTTTGAGCGTAAATCCCGACTGCACCATTTCCGATTGTCCGCCACCGGATATTTTAATTGTACCGGGAGGACAAGGTACAAGAAAGTTAATCGATAATTCAGCAGTTATTAACTGGATAAAAGATTGTGCGCGAACAGCAGAATTAGTGCTTTCTGTCTGTACGGGTTCGCTGCTTTTGGCAAAAGCTGGCTTGTTGGAAGGTTTGGAAGCAACTACACACCATCAAGTATTGGATTTATTGAAAAAATTAGCGCCCAACACAACTATTATCGAAAATCAGCGATTTGTAGATAATGGCAAAATCATCACTTCTGGGGGAATTGCTGCGGGAATTGATATGTCTTTGCACGTTGTCGGCAAGCTTTTGGGTAAAGCACAAGCTGAACAAACAGCAGAACACATGGAATATAAAATTGGGAATTGGTAATGGTGAATCTAGTTAATTGCACATTTTATTTGTACGGACACGGCATGAACCCTTAGTGTCTATTTAAGTTTCAAATCCTTTGTATCTCTCGTTTATAGCCGAAATTAGATCCCCCTAAATCCCCCTTAAGAAGGGGGACTTTGACGCTCTTTTTCCCCCCTTCTTAAGGGGGGTTAGGGGGGATCGAGAGACTTATTAGATGGACAAAATACTGGTAAATTTGGACGTTAACTTAACACCAAGGGGCATTGCCGTGTCCATACCCCATACCCCTAGCTAATCAAGTATCTTCGCCCCAAACTTTTAGTTGTAAATAGACTAATATCAAAGCTACAGCCATCAGGAAAGTTGCCGCAGCGGCTGCATAGCCAAAATCAAATTGCGAAAAAGCTTGCTCGTAAATATAATAAACTAGCAAATTAGTAGAGTTCAAAGGGCCGCCGCCGGTGATGACGTAAACTTGCTCGAAACTCCGCAGAGTAAAAATAGCAGTAGTGACAGTAGCAAATACTAAAGTCGGTCGCAAACCGGGTAAAGTGATGTACAAAAATTGCTGCCAAGCATTAGCTCCATCCAATTCTGCGGCTTCGTAACGATTTACCGGAATTGCTTGCAATCCTGCTAAAAATACTACCATATTAAAGCCTAATTGTTTCCAAACACTGAGCAGAATTATCACAGGCATTGCCCAAACTGTGCTACTCAGCCAAGGAATTGGATTTAAACCGATCGCACTTAGCGCATTATTCACCGGGCCTTCGGTTTGAAACAACCACCGCCAACCCAAGCCAACTGCAACTAAAGAGGTAATCGAAGGAATAAAATAAGCGGTGCGGAGAGCTCCTCGCCAAGCAAACGAGCGATTTAGCAAAACTGCTAAGCCCAATGGAATCACTAAACTGGGAATGACTGTTGCAGTAGTAAAATAGAGCGTATTTTGGAGAATTTGCCAGAAATCCGGGTTTGTGACTAGACGCCAGTAGTTGTTGAAGCCAATCCAACGCAATCCCGACTGGGTAAAGCTGCCGCTGGTAAAGCTGAGGTAAAATAAATAGGCGATCGGCCAAATCAAAAAAGTACCCAGAAACAGCAAAGCTGGGGCCAAAAAAGTCCAAGCTGCGATCGCATCATTATCCAACCAGTTAAAACGCCCAAATTTAATCCGAACCATTGGCTTGTAAATTTTAGCTTTTAGTTTTAAATGGTATCACAATATAGGTCAATGTCAAAATGAACCTTCTCGATATATTAGCTCATTTACCCACTATAGAAACTGAAAGACTCCTGCTCAGAAAAATTACTTTAAACGATGCCAGCGATATGTTTGAGTATGCCTCAAACCCCGAAGTATCAGAATACACAATGTGGTCAACTCACACCTCGCTCGAAGACACTAAATACTTTCTTAGGTCACTTACTAAAATGTACAAAAGACGAGAGCTTGTAGATTGGGGAATTGTCCACAAAGTCGAGAAAAAGTTTATCGGAACTTGCGGATTTGTGGAATGGAGCATGACCCACAGCCGCGCGGAAATTGGCTACGCACTTTCTAGGAGATATTGGGGCGAAGGATACATGAGCGAGGCTGTTAATGCAGTTATTGAATTCGGTTTTCGGGAGATGTTGCTAAATCGAATTATGGCTCGATGTGAAGTTAACAATATTGCTTCAGCTAGGGTGATGGAAAAAGTGGGGATGCAATTGGAAGGGGTATTGCGACAGCACCTATTTGTGAAAGGCCGATATTGGGATCTAAAACTTTATTCGATTCTCAGGGAAGAGTTTTTTGAGAATATTGTAGAATAGGAGTGAATCAGTAAGTCAGCGAAAAAAAAATAATATACTTACGGGGAGCATCTCAGTTTTGCATTTACAGTGCGAGCGTCCCCGCTCGCGTATTGTACAATACGCGAGCGGGGACG
>NZ_JAUBTI010000080.1:0-7708 GCF_036702415.1 Microcoleus sp. D3_18a_C4
CGCTCGCGTATTGTACAATACGCGAGCGGGGACGCTCGCACTGTAAATGCAAAACTGAGATGCTCCCACCTTAATTTAAGAGCGATCGCACTTCAGGAAAAAAAGGGCGATCCTCTTCGAGGGCTGCGCTAACAAATTTGGCCCAACTACGAGCTAAATTGCCAATTTTACAGCTCGATCGTCACAACTTTTTTCTTGCTTTTTTCGTCGCGCAGCACGACGGTATTGTAGGGTGATGTATCCGTCCCCAGCGGAATTTGCAGCTTAAAGGTGGTGCTCTTATGCTTAAGTTCCCCTAAATCAATGCTTTTCGTTATATTGCCATCTGTTGCCAGATAAGCGGTAAGTTCGCCTTTATAATCTTCAATCAAAAAGTCTCTGAAGAAAAGGACTTCCCCAGCACCCTCGACATCGATAGCAAGGATGACCGTACCGTTAAACGTTGCGCCTTTTTCTTCTTCATGAACCGTCGCCATTTTAATTTCCGAGGGGTCTTGACCGGACATATCTGGCATAAATTTTTTCTCCTGACTGAGCGCAATAATTAACAAGAATCGTACCTGATGCTAGGGGCGATCGCAAAACTCTGAGGACGTATTTCTGCATCGGTCTTGCTTCTGTCTGAGGTTAGAGAAGCCCGCGATCGCGCATTATATCACCAATTCTCTCAATTCTTGAATCAGTAAGGAATGAGAATTAAATAACTTCCACTCTTGAAAGTGGGATGGGCGTCCCGCCCGTCCCACAATAACAATTAAAATTGTAAGTTATTTAATTCGCGATCCTAAGTACAGACCGTTAAAATTCTCTCTCTAATACCCCCAAGTCTCGCAAACACCGCCGCGTTAATTCGATTCGATATTTAGCATCCTTACTGTTGAGTTTTTAAGTGATTGGGTAGAGAATTAAGCCTGATGTTTTTGATAATTTAAGAGCGATCGCACTTGGCTCAAGAAAGGGCGATCGCCCTTAAAGATTATTCTTTCCAGTAACGGGTTAAAATCCGCATTACTTCACCTGCTAGAGGGGATGGTAAAGGCGGGCTCCATTCCCCAACTTCAGCAAAACCCAAAACGTGCAGCAGATTGATGAGGCTTTCGACTCCTTTGGGAATCCCGCAAATCAACAATCGGATCGGTTGCTTGCCGGTGGGTGCGTCGGGAATTTCTTCGCGCAGGAGTTCGGGAACTGACTTTGGCTGTGATATCATAAGTTTTAACTAGACAATAGTCGGAGAGCGATCGCCCTTGAGTTTTCGAGGCCAAGGGGCGATCGCTTTTCCGTTTGTACATCCTCAGCATAGTTCATTCGCTGCTGCAAGTCAAGCGATACGACAAAAAATATTGCCGATACGGCAAAACAAGTGTTAGTGAAGGTTGCAGGATGCTAACATCACCTTGCAAAGCCCTGGCTAGTAGTTGAGTACCCGCAGTGATCCGTTGGAAATTGGCAGTTGTGATGGCCGATCGCAATATCAGCAATAAAGAATTGGCGGCTAGAGTTGGGATGCACCCAACATCTGTTTCTAAAATCAAAACCCGCCGCCGGCTTACAAGAATTGATGAAACAACTCTTGATGCTTTGTGCAAAGCACTAAACTGCCAACCGGGAGATTTAATGGTGTATGAGGAGGAAAATTCCGATCGCACTTAAAAAACTGACTGCGGTTAGGAGTAGGGTTGACAGCGACGCACCCTACAGATTCGTGAAGCGAAGCTATCCCGTAGGGAATCGCACAATTTCCACTGCAAAAACGCGAGCAAACTCAGCGACAAGGATCGATCGCACTCGATCCACCTCAATTCCGGGAATAAACTGCTCTAAACTCCCAACAGGTCGATCGGGAATCCCGCAAGGTACAATTTGCCCAAAACCGGCCAGATCCGGACAAACATTTAAAGCAAAACCGTGCATCGTAATCCAGCGGCTGACTTTAATGCCGATCGCACCTACCTTGCACCCATCCACCCAAACCCCAGTCATACCGGGAACCCGCGAACCCTTCAACCCCAAAACTTCCAGCACCCCCAGCAGCACTTCCTCCAACTGCCGCAAATACCAGTGCAAATCTTGTTGGTGACGGCGCAAATTTAAAATCGGATAGCCCACCAATTGGCCCGGACAGTGGTAAGTCACCTCGCCGCCCCGCTCAACTCGGTGCAGTTCCGACTGAGTTTGACTTGGGTCAAATTTCAGAAATTCCAGCTTTGATCCCAGTCCCAAAGTGTAGACCGGCGGGTGTTCCAGCAAAATCAGGACATCTGGCAAATCTGGCTTGTCGCGGCGTTCTTGCACAAGTTTTTGCTGGATTTCCCAAGCTTGGGAGTAGGGAACTTGTCCCCAATCGAGAAGCAAGCAGGGTTGTGCATTTAACTGTTGAGGGATGAGAGGAGAAATCATGCAAAAAAGTCAATAGTGTTATTACGGAATATTGGCCCAGCTTAAATCAAGAATTGTCAACATATAATAAAAGATTTGGAAGATAAGTGTTTTCGAGAATACATAGTGCTACTGTATAAAATATACCGAAGTTACAGAAGGGAGGGAGCTCTATGAAGCTTGTTATCCAGGGTAAAAATATAGAAATCACCGATGCGATTCGCGAGTACGTCAATCAAAAGGTTGAAAAGGCAGTTAGCCATTTTCAAAATTTGACTACAGAAGTGGACATACATCTATCGGTGGCTCGTAACCCCAGGATCAATCCTAAGCAGACTGCTGAGGTGACAATTTATGCTAACGGCAGCGTTATTCGGGCTGAAGAAAGCACGGAAAGCCTGTATGCCAGCATAGATTTGGTTGCCGACAAGATAGCTCGTCAACTGCGGAAATTTAAGGAAAAACGTCACGACAACAAAATCCAGAGTAGTGCCAAAACGGTTACGGTAGTTGAAGAACATCCTGTAGTAGCGGATCTGATTGGCGATCGAACTCCCGAACTTCCTGCTGAGGTTGTACGGACTAAGTATTTTGCTATGCCTCCAATGACTGTGCAACAAGCTTTGGAACAATTGCAGATTATCGATCACGATTTCTATATGTTCCGTAATGCGGAAACAGACGAAATTAACGTACTCTACGAACGCAAGACTCACGGTGGCTATGGAGTTATCCAACCCCGGCACAGCAACGGTAACGGTAATAGCAAAAATGGCAAAACTGCCGAAAGCGCTACATCTGAAAAATCGAGTGTTGCAAAAAGCTAGATAATTGCTGAGTGCTAATTGTTAATGGGTGCAAGCCGTTAGCAAAAAAGGACTAAAGTCCTTACTACGAACCACGAGTTTTTAGTAAGGACTTTAGTCCTTTCTTGTTTTTTAAGATAATGATTCGTAGTCAGGACTTGGGCGATATTTCCGAGAGAAAATGGATGAACAATTATGTTATTGGAGTTAAGACAATTAAAGATTCAGCCTGGTCAGCAATTACTGGTTGAGGATGTTAACTGGCAACAATTTGAAAGTATTTTGGCGGAATTGGGAGAACGTCGTGCTTCCCGACTTTCCTATAGTAACGGACGGTTAGAAATTATGGTTCCTCTGCCCGAACATGAAAAAGCCAAGGAAATTATTGGCGACATGGTAAAAATTTTGTTGGAAACACGACAAATAGCATTTGAGTCGTTAGGTTCCACAACGTTGAAAAATGAACGCATGAGTCAGGCTGTAGAACCGGATAGCTGTTTTTACATTCAAAATCAAGCAGCCGTTATCGGTAAAAATCGCCTTGATATGAGTGTTGATCCGCCCCCAGACTTAGCTATAGAAATTGATCTCACCTCTCGCACGCAGTTGGATAATTATCAAATTCTAGAAGTGCCGGAACTTTGGCGATACGCACGGCGAGGGCTACAAATCAACGTCTTGCAAGCCGAACAATATATTGAGTCTGATGTTAGTCCCACTTTCCCCAATATCCCCATTGTCGAACTGGTGAATCAGTACACTCAGCAGAGTCAAGTGGCGGGCAGAACCCACGCTATTCAAGCTTTTAAAAATTGGGTACGGGAAAACCTCTAGTCTGAGAACTTTCTTCCTCACTAAAAACCCTTAGTTCGCAGTCAGGAATTTAGTTTTTTCTGGTTTTTTTAGACAATGAGGGATGAGGACTTTTGCAGGGCGGTTTCATTTTCTTGTAGGGGCAAACCCCCCGTGGTTGCCCCGATGCCTGAAATTCCCCTGAAATCATCTGTGGCTGGGGGCGGGCACGGGGAGTAGGGGTCGCACCGCCCCTACAAAATCCTGGTTTTCCGTAGGGGCAATCCCCCCGTGGTTGCCCAGAAACAGCCCTGATGACTTTCGTCCTCACTACCAACAATATATTTAAGCAAATCCACCTAACTTTTAATAGCTTCCAAAGTTTTGAGTGCTTCGGCAACGTGTGCTTTGAAGTCTAACATGGAGTCAAAAATATGCTTGACAATGCCTTCTTTGTCAATGACATAAGTTACTCTACCGGGCATAATCCACAGGGTAGCTGGAACTCCATATAATTGCCGAACTTTGTTGCCAGTATCGCTCAGCAGTGTAAAGGGTAGCTGATATTTGGTGGCAAATTGTTGGTGCGATTGTTGGGTATCTTCGCTAATTCCTAGGACTTCTGCACCTGCGTCTTTGAAGACTTCGTAGCTATCTCGAAAAGCGCAAGCTTGGGTTGTGCATCCGGGTGTGTCGTCTTTGGGGTAAAAGTAGACTATGACGTTTTTTTTCCCTTTAAAATCTTTGAGGCTGACTGATGTGCCAGTTTGAGATGGTAAGGTAAAATCGGGTGCGGTGTCTCCTACTTTGACGGTCATGTTTTTTTAACTTAGTAGATCTGTTTGCTGGAAATTTTAACTTTTGTTATTGTACTGTTTTTTGTGACCAATAGTTCGTAGTTGCGATCGGGCGAGTCGGGAGTATCTGAGATGTTGCACCATTCTCAATAAGCTTTTTAGGAACAGGCTTTTCGGCCTGTTCCACAAGAAAATTCACTCTGTGTGGAACAGGCATCTTGCCTGTTAAGCGAGAGTGGTGCAAGATGTGAGTTACTACTGAGATCTTGCACCATTCTCAATTAGCCGTAGGGGCGGGTTCGCCAACAGCCTTAAAGCTTGCAAATAGGTTCTATAAACCCGCCCGACCCCACGAAAAATCCTCTTATTGATATTGCTGCAAGATGTGAGTTACTACAAAGTTATTTGTTATCGGCCTTTAGTTAAATTTTTCAATTCCCGCCAGATTGGAGGAATTTGACCGGAGTGTGTGCGGGGCTGGGTGAGGATTCCTTGAGTGGGACTGAAGAGCAATGATAGCACAAATAACCCCGATGCAACTAAAACTATTGCGGGCCCGGATGGTAAGTTATAAAAGTAGCTGAGATACATTCCGCTAATGCTAGAAATAACTCCGATTATTGCGCCTAAAATCATTACTTGGTGCAGGCGAGTGACTAGGAGATAGGCGGTACTTGCGGGTGTAATTAATAGGGACAAAACTAGCACTACGCCAACGGCTTTGAGGCTGGCAACTATTGTGAGGGCGATGAGTACCATCAGTCCGAAGTTGAGCAGGTTTACTGGCAAACCTGTGGCTTGGGCTCCTAATGGATCGAATGTGTAAAATAGCAGTTCTTTGTAAAAGAATACTACAACTAATAAGACTACGGCGACTATGACGGCTGTGTCGATCGCATCTTGGGGGGTAACGCCGAGGATGTTGCCGAAAAGAAAGTGGTTGAGGTCGATTTTGTTGTCTTTTTGGACGATCGTAATTAGGGTGATGCCGAGGGCGAAGAAGGCTGAAAATACGATGCCCATTGCGGCGTCTTCTTTGATTGTCGATCGAGCTTTGATCCAAGCTATGATTACTGTACTCAAAACTCCGGCAATGAACGCGCCGATAAAGATATTTCCTCCGAGGATAAATGCGATCGCCAATCCGGGCAAAACCGAGTGGCTGATGGCGTCTCCGAGCAAGGCCAGCCGCTGTACCATTAGGTAGCTGCCGACGATCGCGCAGACGATGCCGACGAGAATGGCAATTACGAGCGATCGCTGCATGAATCCATACTGCAACGGCTCAATTAAGGTTTGTATCATAAAATTATCAAATCACAGTTAACTAATGACTAACAACCAAAGCAACCCGGTTCGATCTGAGATGTTGCACATTCTCAATAAGCTTTTTATGAACAGGCTTTCCGGCCTGTTCCACAAGAAAATTCACTCTTTGTGGAACAGGCATCTTGCCTGTTCTTGAGGCCTGTTCCACAAGAAAATTCACTCTTTGTGGAACAGGCATCTTGCCTGTTCTTGAGGCTTGTTCCACAAGAAAGAAAATTCACTCTTTGTGGAACAGGCATCTTGCCTGTTCTTGAGGCTTGTTCCACAAGAAAATTCACTCTTTGTGGAACAGGCATCTTGCCTGTTCTTGAGAATGATGCAAGATGTGAGTTTGATCCGAGATTTATCGTTGCCCAATTCAAGATTATCAAAAAAACCGCGTTCAAGAGTGTAACTCCTAGATTAATGACCAAGAATTTCTTGATGGTACCCGCCACGTGATTTATCCGTGGAATCAATCCAAAATCGAAAATCGAAAATCCTCAAGGCCCCGCATTTATCCGTGGGGTCGCCTCGAAAATCTAAAATCTAAAATCTAAAATCTAAAATCGATTGACTGCTAGCTAATCAAGCTGCTTGTCCGGCAAAGAACATTACTTGCCCGCCGTAGGCGCGGTAAAGGTTTTCTTTTGTTAGCACTTCTTGGCGGGAACCAGCGGCAATCAATTCTGTATTTAGCAAAATTAAATCATCAAAATTGGTGATGGATTCGCCTAAGTCGTGGTTGACTACTAAGACGATTTTCCCGGCATTTGCTAGCTCGTGGAAGATGTCAAAAATAATATTTTGAGTTTTTTGGTCAACGCCGACAAACGGCTCGTCAAAGCAGAAAATAGCAGCTTCTTGGGCTAAGGCTCTAGCTAGAAATACTCGCTGTTGCTGTCCGCCGGAAAGTTGCCCGATCGGTCTGTCTTTGTAAGCACTCATGCCTACTCTTTCTAAGGCATCGGCAGCGGTGCGGCGGCTAGCTGCTGAGAAGCGGCGAAACCATCCGGCTTTTCTGACTCTTCCCATCATCACGACATCCCAAACGGTGGCGGGATAGTTCCAGTCAATTTGCGATCGCTGCGGCACGTAGGCTACTGTTTCGAGTCGATCGGCGATCGCTTCTTCGCCCCAGGTAACAGTGCCGCGATCTGCGGGAATTAAGCCCAACATTGCTTTGATTAGGGTGCTTTTGCCGGCACCGTTGGGGCCAATAATACCCGTCAGCCTTCCCGGTTTGACGGAAAGATTGATATCTCTGAGTGCCTCTACCGTGCGGTAGTTTACTGCTAAGTGCTTAACAGCGATAATTTCAGTGTCCGTAGCGCTGTCTTTGAGGTGGCAAACCATTTTAGACCAAGGATTCTCGTTGGGGAAGGCTGCGGTATTCATGGGGGTGAGTCTATCTCCTTTTTATTAAGTTTACTGTAAAAATGAAAAGAATATGAAATCATCGGTAAATAGGAATAATCTGGAACGCACGAGAGGTAGATAATGGGACAGTGCAAGCTCGAAACCCCTCAAACCATAGGTTTTGTGGCGAAAATCTCAAGTCGGTTAAAACTGATATCTTCCACCATGCTCAATAACAGGCAAGATGCCTGTTCCACAAAGAGTGAG
>NZ_JAUBTI010000080.1:7808-31447 GCF_036702415.1 Microcoleus sp. D3_18a_C4
TTTTCTTGTGGGGTGGGCATCCTGCCCGCCCAGAACGGGCAAGATGCCCGTTCCACAAAGAGTGAGTTTTCTTGTGGGGTGGGCATCCTGCCCGCCCAGAACGGGCAAGATGCCCGTTCCACAAAGAGTGAGTTTTCTTGTGGAACAGGCATCTTGCCTGTTCCTAAGCAAGTAATTGAGAAGGGTGTCAGATGTGAATTAAAACCGACGGCAATTGTGAAGCAATCCGATAAAGGAGAGTTTAGCGGTGAGTGGGGGATTGAAACCTCCCGCCCTGGATTGAACAAGTCCAAGGCATTTTGGATTAGAACTATTGCTTGCGGCATTTTGACTGTGGGTTTATTTAGTTGCGCTCAAACCCAGACCAATAGCCTCTCTCCAGAGGCAGATGCTAAACCCAAGGTAGTCGCTACCAGCACAATTATTGAGGATTTGACCGATCGACTAGCGGGTGGCGAAGTTCAGTTAACAGGCATTTTGCAGCCGGGAACCGATCCTCACGTTTACGAACCGGTGCCAAAAGATTCTCAAGCTTTAGAAGAAGCCAACTTAATTTTGTATAACGGTTACAATTTGGAACCGGGATTAATTAGGATGATGAATGCCGCCGGAATTAAGGCGCGGAAATTAGCAGTGGGGGAAGTTGTCAAGCCTTTGCTACTGAATAAAGAAGGCAATACCGTACCCGATCCGCACGTTTGGGGAAATGTGGAAAATGTAGTTCAAATGGTGGAAGCAATTCGGGATGCGCTAATCGAACTGTCGCCGGAAGATCGGGAGAAGTTTACCCAGAATGCTGTGAAACTTACTGAAGAGTTAAAACGTTTGGATAGTTGGATCGAACAAGAGATTAAAACTATTCCCGAAAAGCAGCGCAAATTAGTCACAAGTCACGATGCTTTTCAATATTACAGCCGCGCCTACGGATTGGGAGAGGCTAACAGTTTGATCGGGATTAGTACCGAGGAACAGCCGAGCGCTCAAACCGTGCAAAAGTTAGTAGAATCGGTGAAAGCTGCGCGAGTGCCTGCTATTTTTGGGGAGACGACAATTAACCCACAACTAATTAAAACAGTGGCGGAGGAAGCGGGGGTGAAATTGGCGGCGCAGCAACTTTATTCGGATTCGATTGGGGCGCCCGGAAGCGAGGGCGATTCTTATGTGAAAATGATGTCGGCTAATACTCGCGCCATCGTCGAAGCTTTGGGGGGGAAATACACGCCGTTTGAAGTTAGCAAGTAGCAAGTAGGGTGCCCCGGAAGAGTTTTATTTTCTCTGCGGGGTGACAGCTAGCTGATAGCCGTTTCCAACAAGAATAGACCTCTTGCAAAAGTCCTTTTCATAAATTTATTGGACGGGCAAGATGCCCCTCCCACAAGAAAAAATAACTCTTGTGGGATGGGCATCTTGCCCGTCCTAGTTATTTTTGCAAGAGGTCTAATGCAACTGTAGGTAAACTCCAAACCCCAATAGTCATCCTTGATTCCCAATCTAAAATCTAAAATCTAAAATCTAAAATCGTCTGACGCACCTACAATTTTCAGTTTACCTGCTTTGACAAAATTAAATTAAGCACGTTCAACTCGTTGGAACTTAAAAGATATTTATCTGTAAAAATCTTTTCTCGACTTTGCTCTAAACTGTAGCTTCTAAACACGATAAATGGAAATTCTTGATACTTGTGCCCGATCGGCATTACACTATCTACAGGGTAGATCGATCGCACATAAGCCGACAAAATATCCCGAAACCGCCTGTCTTCTGGTTCTTCCAGCTTACTGTCAGCAAAATACTCCTGCATTTCCTCCCCGCTAACGAATGCAAACAGCGGTATGGCATAATAGCGATCGAACTGCTGACTCTGCTCTTCAAAATACTGAGTTTTCTCCACATCGCTGTTGAGAAATTGCAAAAGCTCGATCGCACCTCCTGTTATAGCCGATATTACATTCTCCGGGGACGAATCGCTATCCCTAATTTGACACATTTTGTGCAGCAACTTCTTCTCTAGACATTGCTTAATTTCTCGATGAAGTGGCATCTGGTATGTTTCTACCAAATTTTGCTTAGCTAGAGGTACGAGCAACAAACTACCGCAAACATGACCGAGTTCTAAATTATCATAGCTCAACAAACCATCAAGAGGATTGCACTTTTCCAAAAATTTACGATTAAAATCCTCCCGCATTTCCAGATAGGAATCGCCCTTTTGACGAGACTTATCAAAATTTTTCAAAAGAAACTCCCCGCGACTCAAAAGCTGTTCCAGACTCGTATAAACCTCCTTAAACAACATATTTCCTCGCTGGCTCTCGCTCTTTAATGTCTTAATTAGAGCCGCCATTTTGCTGCTAAAAGTATCCCCGACTGCGGAAACCGACTTACCGCCAATCGGAATCATCAAAAACTTATCCCTACCCAAATATCCATATCCCACAATCCGCGTCATCACCGCAGTCTTCAGAATTAGCAGTAAATTCAACAAACTCAACTTGCTTTCTTGTAAAGAAAGTTCCGCATCATCAGCGTAATAAACTGCTGTATCAGACAGATAAAAAACCAATTCCTTATCTTCACCATCAAGGGTTTTACCGTTGTCATATTCTCCGCGTCCCCGATAAATCACCTGTATCACTTCCATGAGATTTTTCTCAATCTGAAAGCGGGGAATATCAACTAAAATATGCTTAGTTTTCGGGAAAGATAAGCCGCGACTTCCCGATGCAGTCATAAAAATTACTTTAGCTGTATTTTTGCACTTTTGTATTTGCTCCTTCTCCTCTTCCGAGATATTCGCGTGGACTTCCAGATAATCGGTATAGCGATTAAATTCTCGTTCTTTTTTAATTTTTTCAATTAATTCGGCCAATCTTTGCTTGTTCTGAATGTATACTATAATTTGTTCTACACCTGGGATTGCTAATCGCTGATTGATATCCTCAATTATTTCAGACTGTACCCGTTTTACCAAATCATAATTTAGTTTTAAAGAAATATCTTCAGTGAATTTAACAGCTTCTACAAACACCTTGTAAGTTATCTCTAAACTGCTAGCAGGATAGGAATTCGTATTGATAAGTTTAGCAGCTAATCGTTTAAATCCAAAAGGAATAACTTGTAAAGGCGGGATTTCCTCAGAAGTTTTTGGGAGCTTTTTGAAATAGATTTTATCCGGTTCCGGCGAGGTATCATCGAGGTGTTGTTTAATCACATCCGGGTCAACAATCGAAGCATCGGCTACAATAATTTTAGTATTAAAACCGTGTTTTGGGTTGTGCAAGTCATATTTGTTAAGCAGCCTACCAATTCCATGCAAAAACTCAACGCCGCCGTCGTCTCCAGTAATTTCATCGATCATAATGAAAATGTGTTTGATGCGGCTGGAGATTTCTTGCATTTTAGGAGAAATGACTGCTTTTTCCCCCTTGTTGTAAGCATCTTGAAATATTTTCTCTAAATGCTGGAGAGTATTTTTTCCGGTTTCTGTCACCTTTAAAGACTGAATGGAAACGGTAGCCACGATATTGTTCGATGTTTTACGATTGATGAGCGAATATATTCCCTCACAAACGCTATTTAGCACTCCATGCTTTTTGCCTATCCTAGGTTTGATTACGGTTTCTCCCTTCCTTTCAAGTTGCGGGTGGTGATATTCCTTCCGCTGCATTTCTGCCCTGTTGTTGATGAAGTGGACACTTTTTTGTTGAAAATTTTCGTGATGATTATTTGCGACGTAGTTGACGGTACATTGTCCAAAATTGCTGTCTATAGTATCGGAACTTGAGTTAATGCAAAATAAGCGATTGTCGCACAGCAAACCAGTCTTTTGGTCTCGAAATTTATCGATGATATCTAAGTTGACTTGCTTGCGGGGACTGACGTAAAAAAACAAGAAACCGTCGTTTATATGGGTTTTGAGGAAATCTGCGATCGCAGTTGTTTTCCCAATTCCCGGATTCCCCGTCAAAAAGATATAAGTTTCATCAGATTGCAGTGCTTTGACAATCAATTGAGCGTGAGCATTTCTCAGATGTAATCCGCGATCGATTTGCAAATCATCGGCCAGTTTATCTGATATAATATCTATGGAATTAACAAAATTATCGATCCGCTCTGTATTACGTACAGGTGTAGAACTTTTGCCAATCGTCAACAAATCGCTGACAAACTTTTTGCCATTTTGAAAACTGCGAGCTGCGTTGAGTTGAATCGTATCTAAAACATCGCCGCGAGCATCGTTAATCTCTTTATTTTTCGCTTCCTGCTGGTAGATTTTGGCACAATTCGCCAAGATGTCAATTTTATCACTGCGGAGGGAAATGGCGCTAATTGTGCGATCGCTATAACCGACAACATTCAACAACACCTCAGCACCATCAGGAATAATACCAGTTGTTTGCAAAAAACCGTAGAAGCTGTGAGCGTAGCTACCCGCCTGAATCAACTTAGCGCTTTCCTTATCCTTATACTTAAAAGCCGTAAAATAGCGGTTTAAACCCTCCGAAAAGTCAATACCTAAAGTGCTAGTATCGATTCGCAGATTAGAAAAAACACTTTTCGATCGCAAATAGCTAATTTCTCTGAGCAAAGACTTCCGCATCACCTCTATTTCGTTGAGATTATCGACTTTTTCCGAAGTCAACGGAGGAGTAAACACAGACAAATCAACGCACAGAATTCTAAAATCCTTACCATTTTGCAACAAAATCAGGGTATCAGCTTGCAAAAACTCGCCTTTTTTCTTGTAGCGGCGGATGTAGGAGTTAATCTCATCGTCTGAGAAATTAAGTTGCGCTGTTTCAAACTGAGATAATACCTTCTTAAACGCTTTAAAAACTTCTGTCTCATCGTCATTATGGGTTCTAATACTGTTAGCACAACTCAAACTGCACTGAAAATACGAGATTTGCGATAACCTTAAAGTCCAGCCCGTAGATGTGAGGTACTCCCGGAAGAAATTCAACCCACCAATAAAGCCTTTTTGGACAAAAAATAGACTCCACTTCTCAACAATTTTAGCATCCAAACTACCGAGGAGATTAGCTTCCCTAGTTATTTCCGCCATCATCTTTGGCAATTCTAGTTTCTGTAAATCGAGACGGTAGGAATCTCCGAAATTGTGAGCTATATTTTCACGCTGAATATACGCCAGAATCCCTATATTAAATCCCACCTCAAACAGCCGTCCCAAATCTTCACCAATCATGATTAATACCTCCCTCATCCACATTCAAGACTTCTCTTACCTTATTCAAAAATGCCAGGGAATTAAAATCCGCACTACCGCCAGCATGACTAAATACAGACAAAGCACCCACCGATTCATCGCCAATAATTCGCTCGTAGGGGTCAAGTTTTAAACTAATATTGTGACGAGCTTCATACCGAGAAAAGTGGAATATTGTTAGATAATGTAGCAAAGTATTTTTGATTGCACCATCATAAATCAAACCTTCACGAATATCTTGATCGTCTAGGATACCTTGATAGATATTCAACAGAGTCGAGTAGGAAATGACACCGTTATAAAAGTTCTTTTCCTCCCTGACTCTAATTCCGTTAAACAAGTTGAAAAACATCACAGCTTGCTGACTGGTATCTGCAAACAAGCTTTCAAGCTCCATTGCATCCTGAATGTAAAAGGATTTTCCCTTATCGCCTAGGAAACTGCGGACATAGTATTTATCAAAAAATATCGGATAAATCTTGATATCTCGCCTCTCTCCCTTCAAAGTTCGGAGCAATTTTTTTGACATAAAAGACAATTCCTCGTCTTCCTCAGTCTTGGTAATATGTAGCGTACTCATGTAAGGTGCTTGCGAAATATATGCGAAATTCCGATATCCTTGCTGATAAAGCTGACTCATTGCATCTTCAAGGATTAACGGCTCAGAATAAAGACGGCTGACACTGTAATTCTCGGAAAGTGTTTTCAGCATTTCGACTTGAATTGTACTGTCATCTAGACGATTGATTCCGACAATTTCTCCGATTAAGCAGGCTTGTCTTTGGAAGCGGTTTTGATTGCTTCTTTTCGCATCACTATCTCGGCTGGAAACGACAATAATTGCCAATTTATCCAACTCAGGGGCTAGCTGTACATTATCATCGAATCGAAACTTTTTAGGAAGGATTGAATACAGGGAACTCAAACCGTTACGAATTGTGTAAGCATTGGGCGTTTTTCTAATCCGAAATCCTTGAGAAGTTGAGCGTTGTTTTTCACTCAAAATATGAGACAATGTTTTAGAAAGGTTAGCCATAAACACTTCTGACGGCGAAGGGTGATTGTGGTCGCCTTCGTGGAGCCTCACCATCGGAATAAACAAGTTGTCCGCAGCACTTTCGAGCAATATCCTCAGACAGATATAGGACAGCAGCAACATGGTAAACTTATACACAAAAATTGCTGCAGGTTGTAAACCTTTATCGCCGCAGTCTAGTCGTCTATCGTCATAGGGAAACACAACTAATTTGGTCTGAAAATGTTTTTCGTAGATTTCTCTAGAGCGAGGGGCTTTAGGTGCAGAAAGTACAGGCAAAACATCGACACCTTTGATATTGTATTCCATGCTAAAATTTTGGCGTTCATCAGTTGGGAAATACCGGACATCTTCGATGCTGATATTGACGGGTAGCTGACAAATAGATTTTTCATCGACACTAGGTTCTTTGACGGTAATATAATGAAGCGTTTGCTTGTAATTTCGCTCCATAATGTCATTAAAAAATTTACCATTCGTCAAAATATTGTCAATATCTTCTACCAGACCGATTTTGAGGTTTACGTGTCGCGTTTCTGTGCGGGTTGGTAAAATTGTTTGACGCTCCAGAAAGCCTTTTAGCATTCTTCTCAGATGCGTAATTTTGTGTTTTATGTTAAACTGATTAAGCCCTTTAATAAAGTTGCGAAAAAGCTCTTTTTTTTGCTCATCGTTAGAACCTTGCAAAACGGGCAAGACTCTTTGTTCAAATAGGGCTCTAGGCTGATGATTTAGTTCAGATTCCGGGTCGTAATTTTGTGCTAGTGGGTCATTGCGGGAAGCCAGCACAAAATAGTAGAGCAATGCTATTTTTAACAGTTTGCGGACGAAGGTTTCGGGATTAGAATCCTCATCAAATTCTGCTTGATGTTCTTCACTGTCGGGATTTAGCAGGTTCAGATAATACTCAAATACATCTTTTCCACCGCGCGCTTGAACTGAGTTATCAAATTTGATTTTGAGGCCAAAGATAAACTTACGCTCGTTACGATAATTGTCCGTACTTTCTCCCAAGTAACCTGATACAATAGGAATAATTGGCAGTGTATCTAAAAATTCAGAACGGGCAAATATCTCGCGATAATTAACTCGAACACCAGCATAATTAACTTCGTACTCGCCATCGGATTTAGTTGGGTCGTTGATGTATTCTTCTATCAATCTGAGGCGGCGAATTAAGTCTTCTAAATAGATGATGCCTACAGTATCTGTGCTGCTTGCGCGGATGTGTTCGAGCAGATACTCTAAGTAAGTAATCTTAGCTTCTTTTTGAATTTTGCCGAGAGTTTCTTTGTCTACCAGTCGGATTAATTTGTGAAAGTCCGAGTCCGGATTTTTAACCATCTCATCAAGACGGTGGTTAAGGTCTTCTTTCTCACTGCTAGTCTCGGCATTTTCATTGATATAGTTTTGCAAACCCTGCTTGAGTTCTTGTTCAAAAATATCTGTATTTCGGACGGTAACGGTCAATTTATGCAATTTTAAAGCTGCATGGCTTCCAGTACCTCGGCTTTCCAAAGTTAGCCTTTCTTTTTCTAAAGAAGGGTGGCGGGTGCCAAAATCGTATTTAAAGCCTAACTCTTGGCCTCTTCCCAGAAAAGAGGGTGAGTCTAATGGACTAATCAAACTAGCGACAAACCTTTCAATAGAAGTATTTTGTGGCAGTTTAAATTCTAATTGCCGCAGCAAACACTGTTGAATTTGTCTAACTTGACTGCCAAAACGCTCCTCAATTTCCGGCGGTAAGTTAACAGTAGCAGAATGTGCTTGACGTTCCCCAGAACCCAGGGGTTGCCGCACTCGCTTGTTGGCAACATCCGCAGCAATGGTGTCAATATCAATTAGCAAGCGGCTGTTGTCTTCTGATACGCTAAACGGGTTTTTAGATTGCAAAACCTCTAAAATATTGTCCAGCAAATCGCCATAGTCAACTGGAACTAAATCGCTGTCATCCAATCTTAAGATGTTCACCCTGTTAACCCCTTCAAAAAGCTTGAATCCACTCTTTCACATCGTACTCAGTCCAAACCCCATTTACCCAATAAGGATCGGCTTCCACCAATTGTCGCACGGCAGCCTCATCTTCCGCTTCGTAAATTGCAAAAACTTTTGTTAAATCTTTTGTAGGCCCGATCGTACTTAACACACCCGATTCCTTCTGCTTAGCCAATCCAGCTAAATGAGCGTCTCGAAACGGAGCGCGTTTTTCGAGAACGTCTTCGCAGTAACTTCCCCACATCACATATTTGGTCACGGTTTTGAGCCTTAGATTAATTTGTTTAAAAGTTATTGTACAATAAGAGTAAGAGGATTTAACTAAAATTTTAAGAATAAGATTAATGAACCGCAGAGAGCGCAGAGGGCGCAGAGGAAGAGGGGAAAGAGAGAGGTTTGTTAGATAGGAGGAGAAATTTATTACTTTAATGGTTGGGGAGATGTTGCGGCCATTGGTGTCAATTTAATTAACGTTATAAATTGAGTCCGGCAGGGGTTGAAACCCCCGCCTCAAAGCTGAAGTCCTCTTGCATAGGACTGAAGAGTTCATTAGTTAGCAATTATGCACTTTAGACGGTTTTATTGCAAGAATTTGAGATTCTTCGCTTTGCTCAAAATGGCAAATTTACCTTCTCATCCGTAAGTCTTGTTAGTCCTCTTAAGAGGACTTTAGCTTTGAGCCAGGGAATTCATTCCCTGGCGGTTTCCATTGGTGAGTAGCGGCCTCTTTAGCTTCTCAAACTAACGCCGAATTTCTCAACTAAAACATCGCGCACTTTTTGTTGGGCCGGTTCGACATCGGTTTCGCTCAAAGTTCGATCGCCCGCGCGGTAAACTAACCGAAAAGCCAAACTCCGCTGTCCCGCAGGTACGTTATCCCCCCGATATTCGTCGAACAGTTCCACGGAATCCAGCAAACTACCGGCCGCCTTTTTCATCGCACTCTGCATCTCAACAACCGGAACTTCAACCGGTGCAAAAAATGCAATGTCTCTGTCAGAAGCGGGGAAACTCGAATAACCCGCGAACTTGCGAGTTAAGTTGTTCGATCGCCCTAATTCACCCAACAGCACCGCTAAATCTAATTGAAACACGTAAACCTGCTCAGGCAAATCCTTTTCTTGCTGCAATTGCGGGTGCAATTGTCCGAAAATTCCTAAATGTTTCCCGTTTAACGATAACGCAGCGGTGCGGCCAGGATGCAGCCTTGTGGGGCGGGCATCTTGCCCGCCACTAATAGGATAAACATCCTGTTTACCATCATCTTGTCGATATTCCACCGACAAACCCAACTCTTGAAATGCGCTTTCCAAAACCCCCTTGGCTTCAAACCAAGTCAAAGGTCGATCGCGCCCGGACTGCTGCCATTTCCACACAGTCGGATCGCCGCCGATAATCCCCGCAACTGCATCGGCTTCCTTCATTGCATCCCCATCTTTCCAGAAAATGCGGCCGACTTCAAAACCGTTGAGTGCCCCATTTCCCTGTTCCAAATTGTACTGGAAAGCATCAATCAAACCCGACAGCATTTCTGTCCGCAAAGCTGAATACTCCACAAACAGCGGATTTGCCAGCACAACCTGATTATCTCCCTCAGTTTTCACTAAAGAATAGTGCATCAGTTCCGTCAACCCGGCCGCCCGAAAAGCCGATCGCACATTCCGAATTGCCGCATATTCTGGTGACAGATAACCGGGTTCCGTTTTGCTGGGCAAAGTATCGCAGAAATTGTCATAACCGTGGAGTCTGGCAACTTCTTCAATTAAGTCAATTTCCCTTTCTAAATCTCGGTAGCGGTAAGGAGGAACAGTTATCGCAAACACCCGTTCTTTTTCCGTTGGAACAACTTCGCATCCCAAAGCTGTGAGAATGTTTTTCACCTCTTCCGGTTCCAGATATTTAGAACCGCCCGTTTGTCCTCTTTTCAACTGCCCCAAAACCAGATTTACTCGGTCTAAACGCAATTCGAGCGATCGCGAAAAACTCAAATCATCGCCGGAACTCGCCGTTTTCTGCACCGTCGCAGTGCCTCCAGCCAACTCCAAAATTAGGGCTACAGCGCGGTTGCAGGCCGTCGTCAATGCCGCCTGATTCACCCCCCGTTCGTAGCGGATCGAAGCCTCGCTCCGCAAGCCTTGAGCGCGCGCAGAACGGCGAATCGTTGCCTGGTCAAAAATCGCGGCTTCCAAAACTAAATTTTGCGTTCCTTCGTGAACTTCCGTGTCTTCGCCGCCCATTACTCCAGCTAAGGCAACAGGTTTGTCGCTAGCAGTAATTAACAGATTTTGTGCTTGCAAATTGCGGTTTTGTCCGTCCAAAGTTTTGAAGGATTCGCCTGTTTTGGCAAAGCGGACGGCGATGCTGATATCTTGAGTACCCGTGAAAGATTGTAGGCGATCGCGATCGAAAGCGTGCAGCGGTTGTCCCCATTCCAATAAAATGTAATTAGTCACGTCAACTACATTATTAATTGGCCGCACTCCCGCCGCCTGCAACCGCTGCTGCAACCAAGCTGGAGAAGCAGCAATTTTTACACCTTCAATTGCCGTGCCGATGTAAATCGGGCATCCTTGCGCTTGGGATATTTCTACTGCCAAAGCAGGACTTTCTTTGCCCTCAATCGCCACACCATTCGCTTCGGGAATTCTCAAACTCGCCCCAGTCAGCGCCGCCACTTCCCGCGCTACACCCACCATGCTCAAAGCGTCAGCACGGTTGGCAGTTGCTGTCAAGTCTAAAATCACATCGTCTAAACCCAAAAGTGGGCGAATATCGCTGCCCAATTCGGGATTTTCTAACTCGAAAATGTGAATGCCGGCTGACTCTTTAGATAGTCCCAATTCCGCCAGAGAGCAAATCATTCCTTCGGAAGGAACGCCCCGCAATTTAGCCGGTTTAATCTTTAAATCAATAGTCGATAAAAAAGTTCCGACAACAGCGACAGGCACGTAAATGTCTGCCCTAGCGTTGGGTGCGCCGCAAACAATATTCAAAGCTTGTGAAGAACCGACATCCACTTGACAAACTCTCAATTTGTCTGCATTCGGATGCTGTTCGCAGGCGATGATTTTGCCCAAAACTACACCGCTTGCCCACGGGCGGCGGTCTTCGATTTCTTCAACTTCAAAGCCTGCCATTGTCAGGGTTTCGGCTAATTCTTCTGGGGATATCGCCACATCCACCAATTCCCGGAGCCACTTTAGAGAAATACGCATAATTTAGTCAGTAGTTAGTTGTCAGTAGTTAGTTGTCAGTAGTTAGTTGTCCGTTGTCCGCCCCGGCGAACTTCGACTGTGTAGCCTGAGCATAAATTATCGGACACTTATACCACATTAGTTTATTTTTGTCAACACATTTTTGTGATTGACGCAAAAACGAGCGATGAGTCCAAAGGTCACTAATTGGTGACAAATTAGTAACATTCTCAAAATAGAATGAGGTATGCTAGAAGTATCTGACAGGACAAAGAGCATCTAAATTTAGCTCAATAGCTTTCATCTCCGCACTCTATCCGATCGAGGATGAGTGGCGGGATAAAAGCCCGCCCATCAAGGGGGTTCGAGGCCCCGTAGATGGACAATTATTTTTTATTTCAAGACTAACTTTCAAGCATGGTATAATTATGGCATGATTACAGCATATAAATACAAATTACGTCCTAACTCATGGCAAGCCAATCAATTTGATGAGTGGCTTAATTTGTTGCGGATGCAGTATAACTATAGGCTGTCAGAGCGTTTTAACTGGTATGAGTCCACTCGTTGCCCTCTCGATTCATGCTCTCTGGTATCATGCAGTATTGCTCCCATACTCGAACAGCCAGATTATTACTGGCAAAAGCGAGACTTACTCAATACCAAAAAGCTATTTCCTGAGTACAGACAGATTCATTCTCAGGTATTGCAGAATTGTGTTGAGAAAGTTAAAAAAGCTTTTGATCGATATATCAAGGCTGACAAAACTGGTCAGCGTTCTGGCAAGCCAAGATTTAAAGGGAAAGGTAGATATCACAGTTTCACCTATAGCCAGATGAAACAGGACTGCATCAAAGGTAATCGCATCACTTTACCGAAAATTGGTGACGTGAAGATTATCTTGCACCGTCCTATTCCCGATGGATTTAAAATCAAAACTGTTCAGATTGTCAAAGCTGCGGATGGTTACTATGTCACCTTGACTTTACAAGATGTCACCGTGCCAACCCTACGCTATGATATCAATCTCGATCGTGCAGTTGGTATTGATATGGGACTCAAGGATTTCTTGATAACCAGTGATGCTGATACTGTAACCATTCCTCAGTTTGCTAGAAAAGCCCAAAAGGATAAAAAACTGCGAAATAAATCTGTCTCTCGCAAAAAGAAAGGCAGTAATCGCCGACGAAAAGCTGTTAAACGTCTTGCTAAACATCATCAAAAAGTGGCAAGGCAACGCAGAGACTTTCATTGCAAGACTGCAAAGCGATTACTAGACAAATACGACCTAATTGGCTTTGAAGATTTGAATGTCAAAAGTTTGGCTAGAACTAGGATGGCAAAGTCAATCCTAGATGCTGGTTGGAGTGAATTCCTATCTATTCTGGTTTGTAAGGCTGAAAGTGCTGGCAAATTGGCTATAGCTGTGAATCCAAATGGCACTACCCAAAATTGTTCTAGTTGTGGTACTCGCATCCCTAAAACTATTGCCGACAGATGGCATAGTTGCCCAGTCTGCGGTCTTGAACTAGATAGGGATGTGAATGCTGCAATTAATGTCAAGAATATTGCTGTCGGGCGGACAGTGATTAAAGCTCAGCGTGCTTCCGATGCAGATGCAGGATTAGCTGAGAAGCCCACCCTATACTCGTCCGCGAGTTAGGGTTGGGAGTCGTCACCAAGTCTTTAAACTATCTTCAAGGATAATCTACCGAAAAAACTCACAGCAGCGAGATAATCAAAATAGGGAAAAGATATCGGCCTAATAGACTTAGGTGCAATTCCAATTCGCAACCGGACGCACGGCCCGCCGGCAAATGATAGATCAGTATTTCTACCAGAAGCAGGAACAGGCAATTTGTGCGTCGATCGACGCTGACAAGATCAGAACAACATAGGCAAACTCAATCAACATGAGCTACTGCGTAAATCCGGGCTGTCCCCATCCTCAAAACCCTGCTGACTCTATTCTTCAGTGTCAGACTTGCGGTGCGCGGTTATTGCTGCGCGCTCGCTACCGAGTCATTGAACCGTTAGGACAAGGAGGTTTTGGAGCTACATTTCTGGCAAAAGACATCTCATTGCCCGGTCAACCGAGTTGTGTAGTCAAACAACTGCGACCCAGTAGTTCGTCGCCGCGAGTTTTAGAAATGGCGCGGGAATTATTCAAGCGAGAGGCGAAAACCCTCGGCCAACTGGGCGACCACCCGCAAGTACCGAGGCTGCTAGACTATTTTGAAACGGAACAGCAATTTTACTTAGTTCAAGAGTATGTTAAAGGCTCGACATTGAAACAAGAAGTCAAGCACTCAGGCCGTTTCAACGAATCGGATGTTAAAAATTTTCTATTAGAAATTCTGCCAGTAGTGCAATATATCCACAGCCAAGGAGTAATTCACCGAGACATCAAACCGGCAAATATTATTCGCCGAGTTCAAGACGGCCACTTAGTTCTGATTGACTTCGGAGCGGTAAAAGACCAAGTTAGCCAAACAATATTATTAGACCCCGCCGACCAAAGCGCCAACACGAAATTTTCAGTCGGCACATTTAGTTTTGCTCCCCCGGAACAAATGGCGCTGCGGCCGATATTTGCCAGCGACATCTACGCGGTGGGGATGACTTGCTTGTACTTGCTGACAGGAAAATCGCCCAAGGATTTAGATTTTGATGGAGTAACCGGCGAAATTGTTTGGCAACCCCACGTTCAGGTAAGCCCAAATTTTGCGCGGATTCTCGAAAAAATGCTGAAGCCGATGGTTGGCCACCGCTTCCAATCGGCAGCAGATGTGCTCAGAGCTCTCTCTGGCGAATTTGAAGACCCAAGTCTTGTCGATGGCTTGGCAACTCAATTCAACGGCTCTTCTCGTGCAGTTGAAGAACCGACAATATTTAATGACGAGGGTTCTTCGTGGTCACGGCCTGAGAGCAAAATTAATCAAGATTTACGATCGAACCACACGCGCACTGGTAGAACTTCCTTCACCCAATCCGGGCAGACGGGGATGCAGCCGAGAGTTTCCCGGACTCTGGCTGAGTCAGGCAGAACTTTCGGAACGGTTGGACATTCTAGCGGCAATTTAGCAGCGTCAAAGGTATCGAAAGTTGCTCCTAAATGGGACACCAACAGCTTGCGAGCGGCATATTTTAAAGGCAAGCGCGATTTTGCTGACTGCGAACTGTCTGGCCTACAACTGCAAAAATTGCAGTTAGCGGGAAGTAATTTTTATCAGGCTAGGTTGGTGAAGGCAAATTTGCAAGGAGCGGATTTGTCGGGGGCGAATTTGGGTCACGCCCGGTTAATTCAGGCGAATTTGCGAGATGCGAACTTGACTGAGGCTTATTGCAGCACTGCCAATTTTGAAGGGGCGGATTTCCGAGGTGCTGACTTGACGGGGGCTTATTTGACTAAGGCGAATTTGCGGGGTGCAAATTTGTGCGGGGCGAATCTTACCAACGCTACAGTTTCTGATGAACAACTGGCAATGGCAAAGACCAATTGGCTTACTGTTAAGCCGGATGGCAAGCGGAGTTTTGGATTTTAATAAGTCATCAGTCATCAGTCATCAGTCATTAGTCATTAGTCAGAAGAGGGAAGATGAAAAATGCTCCCACTCTCGCACTCTCCCACTCTCCCTCTCTCCCCCTCTCCCACTCTCCCACTCCCCCAGTCAGGTGAGTCGTCAGGAGGAAGCTCGATCGCCGATCGGCCGCCTAAATTAAAAACTAGGAATGGAGGATTCGATCGCACCTAAACATGAAACTGCTCAACCGCCGCACTCGAACGCTTCTGTACACCGGCATCCTGGCGCTGGCCTACTTTGTTACCGGAAAACTCGCAGCGTCGATGCTGGGACTGGTGAAAGCCGAAGCCTCCCCCGTGTGGCCTCCCGCCGGTATTGCTCTAGCGGCACTGCTACTGCAAGGGCGAGGGATGTGGCCGGGAATTGTCCTCGGTTCGGTGCTGTTAAACTCTACCGGCGGTGTACCGTCGGCTGTTATTGCCACATCGGCCTGTAGCGTCACCCTGCAAGCGCTGGCTGGAGAGGCTTTACTGACTTGGAGCGGATTTTCTACCAAACTCGATCGACTGCGAGATGTTCTGGCTTTAGTAGCAGGCGCTGTCATCGGGTCTACTTTACTAGGCTCTATCCTCGGCAACTTGGGCACGTGCATTTTTGGTTGGGCTCAGTGGAGCAATTTCTCTCGCAACTGGTGGACTACGTGGCTCGGAGACGGCATGGGAATTTTGATTGTCACGCCCGTGCTGCTGACTTTGAACCACGCCGTTAACAGTTTTAAATTTCCACTAAAACTGAGATGTTTCATTATTCTCAATTACTTGTTTAGGGACAGGCAAGATGCCTGTTCCACAAGAGATGAATTTTCTTGTGGAACAGGCATCTTGCCTGTTCTTGATAAGGGTGTAAGAGGTGAGAGACAATCTCGGATTATTTCAAGTTTAAAACCATTTTTTAACTGGCAAAATTATCAATCAAAAGTTACCAATTATCCCAGGAGATTTCCTGCACCTGAAAACCGCTATAATCTTCTATTTTTAATCATTAATTATTCAGAAATAGCGCTGTGGCTGACTCTCTTGCTGAGCGTGAGCTGGCTGTTTTTTTGCTCAAAAACACAAGCGCCGATCGCTCAGTATCCGCTGGAGTATCTGCCTTTTCCTCTGATAGTTTGGGCTGCCCTGCGGTTTCAACCGGCGGGAGCGATTTTTGCTTATTCGATCGTTTCTTACATCGCGATTTGGGGAGCAGTACAGGGAGGCGGCCCGTTTTTGGCCAAAAGCGATAATCTCAAACAGGCGGTTTTATTTTTACAAGCTTTTACCGGTACGATCGCCCTTGTGGCTCTGATGTTGGCCGCCGCCGTAGCAGAACGCCAGCAAGCGCTGGTGGAGGTGCGCCGCACGGCCGCCATGCTGCGCGCTCGCGAAGCTAGTTTAGCCAACGCTCAGCGCATCGCTCACTTGGGAAATTGGGATTTAAATTGCGCCGCCCTCCCAGCAACTGACAACTGCGAAGAATCCGCAGAACATCATATATCCAATATCGAATTGCGGTGGTCAAACGAACTTTACCGCCTCTTGGGTTTTGCTCCTGGAACTGTCAAACCGACACCATCCGTTTTTTTGCAAGCTGTACATCCAGAAGACCGAGAATTAGTGGCCCGATCGCAGCGCCAAGCTATGTTGCAGCGCCAAGCCTATTGCATTAACTACCGAATTGTGCTGGCAGATGGCTCCGAACGCACTGTCTGCGAACAGTCGGCAATTGAGTCAGGGGCGATCGCCGCCACAGTCCAAGACGTTACCGAACGCCACCGCGCGGAAACCGCTTTGCGGGCGTCCTCCGATCGCGATCGCTTGCTCTCAGAAATCGCCCTGCGAATTCGCAACTCCCTCGACCTCGAAGAAATTCTCAATACTACTGTTGCCGAAGTCCGGCAATTTTTCAAGGCAGACCGCGCTTTCATCGGTATTGTGGACGCGGAGGGGGTAAATCTTCCTAGCCCGGTGTACGGTAAGGTTGTAGCCGAGTCTGTCGGAAGCCAATGCCGTTCTATTCTCGGGTGGGTGCTCGCTGACGAGGATCACCTCAAAAACTTGAGAACGTTTTATGCCAGCAACCGCGTCCGAGCAGTCTCCGATACTGCTAGTGTTCCAATCACGGATGCAGTTGCCAAATACTATAGCGACTATCAAATTCGTGCGACGTTAAATGTGCCGATCTTCCTGGGGGATGAATTGTTCGGGATCTTGGCCGTCAACCAGTGTTCGGGGCCCCGCCAGTGGCAGGAATTTGAAATTGATTTGTTGGAAAAACTCGCTACCCAAGTGGCGATCGCTCTACAGCAAGCCCAACTTTTGCAGCAGGTAAAAGCTCTCAATGCCAACTTGGAATCTCAAGTCGAGGAACGCACCCACCAACTACAGCAAAAAATGCACGAGTTGCAAGAAAGCAACCGCCTGAAAGACCTATTTTTGCACGCAGTTTCTCACAACCTCCGCACTCCTGTTATGGGAATGTTAATACTGCTAAAAAATTTGCTCAACAAATCGCCTTCTGACTCTCTACAAGATGTTCCGGTTTCTCGATCGATTTTGCAGCGCATCGTTCAGGCCAGCGAACACCAGTTGACTATGGTTAATACCCTGCTCGACGCTCACGCTAGCGAGGTCAAAGGGATTGTTCTCAATACTGTACCGCTGCATTTGCCGTCTTTAGCTTCAGCCATTGTTACCGATTTAGAACCGATGCTGGCCAAAAATCAAGCAACTTTGACGTTTGATATTCCGGCGGATTTGCCACAAGTCAATGCCGATCGCCAACACTTGCAGCGGGTGCTAGAAAATCTGTTGACTAATGCTATTAAACACAATCCTCCGGGAGTCAATATCACTTTTAAAGCCGAGGTAATTGAAGTTGAAACAGCGCTAAGTGATGAAGAAAATTCCCAGGCTTTAAGAGCGCCAAATAATCAGCTTGCTCGCTGTATCGCTAACGGGATATCTGCTGCGGGCGATCGTCCTGGGATGGGCGAAACAACCCAGAAAAATCAGGAAACCCTGGCCAAATTCAACCTCGACGGCAGTTGCAAAATGCCCCGGTATCAGGGTCAAATTGGCAATATCGGCAGCAAATTGCCGGGTGTCACCGTAAAAATGGTTCGCTGTACTGTAACAGATAATGGAGTGGGAATCAGCGCCAAACAGCGGGAATCTCTGTTTGAACTTTACGTTCAAGACCCTAATAGCCGACAATTAACAGGGCTGGGTTTGGGATTGTACCTCTCCAAGCAAATTATCAAAGCTCACGGCGGCTTCATTGGCGTCGAAAGCACTCCCAGCGGTGGTTCGACTTTCTGGTTTTCACTACCTGCTGTCAACTCGGACGATCGATCTTTCTCAATCTAAAATCTAAAATCTAAAATCTAAAATGGTATGAGCTATTTGGGCAATGCAAAATCAGTTCAGGCGTTAGCGGTTTACGAGGTGTGGCGCGATCGCTTCCTCCGAGATCGGCTGCGCCCTGCTGTCGGAATTGCCATCTTTTTTGCCTTCACAATAACGGTCTATTTTCTGGGCGAAAGATTCTTCGCTCGCCAGGAGTTTGAAAGTGTTTATTTGTACACGAGCGCTGCTGTAGAATTGGGTTTGTTGACCTGTTTTGTGTTGCAAAAAACCTCCTTCGGACAGCGCTATCCCGGTTTGCTATTTTTGGGCTTTTCGTGGTCGCTGACGGTGGTTGTACAGCTTGGGCTAGCTGTCGCACAAGCCGGGGAATTACCAGTTTTTACCTGGAGTTTAGCGTTTCTGATCCAAGCTACGCTGATGCCCGTCCGCTGGCGCCTCCACCTGATTTCTCAACTCGGCGTTTTGTTTTGCCACGTCGGGATAAATTTGGTTTTAAATCTAAGTTTTGCTAAGTATACTCCTTTTAAGTTGACCGGGTTGTACATATATTTGTTTTGGTTTTGTTTGATTTGCGACTTGTCGGTTTATTGGTACGAATGTCTGCAACGGAAAGAGTTTAGTACCAGGCGTGAGTTGGAATCTGCTTACCAGCAGTTGGAGGCGGCGGAGGCGAAGTACCGCAGCATTTTTGAGAATGCGGGCGAGGGGATTTTTCAAAGCACTCCCGATGGCCGTTATATTACTGCAAATCCAGCTTTGGCGCGGATTTACGGCTGCGATTCCCCGGAAGAAGTGACGGCAAAGTTTACTGATATCGATCGGCAGTTGTACGTCGATCCGGCTCGCAGAAATGAGTTTTTGCGATCGATCGAGGAAAGCGGCAGGGTATCGGATTTTGAATCTAAAATTTACCGCTGTGACGGCAGTATTGTCTGGATTTCTGAGAAGGCGCGGGCGGTACGGGACAGCAGCGGCGCCGTGCTTTATTATGAGGGTTTAATTGAGGATATCACGCAGCGCAAACAGGCACAAGAATCGCTGCGGCTTTTTATCCACGCTCTTTCTCACGACTTGCGAAACCCGGTGGCGGGAATGTTAATGGTGCTGAAAAATTGGCAGACGAAAACGGGGGATTCGATCGCAATTCCCCGTTCTGTTTTGGATCGGATGATTCAAGGTAGCGAGCAGCAATTGCGCTTGATAAATTCGCTGTTGGAAGTTCACGCCGGGGAATTGCGCGGTTTGGTTCTGCACTGCGAATCGGTTAACTTGAGGGCGATAGTTCAAGCTGCTGCGACCGATTTGGAGCCTTTAATGAATGAGGGTAAAGCTAGTTTTAAAAATTTGGTGCCGGATGATTTGCCAGCCGTGAATGCTGACAAAACTCAGTTGTGGCGCGTGTTATCTAATTTAATAGCTAATGCTTTGAAACACAATTTTCCGGGACTGAATTTAACAGTTTCGGCTCAAGTAATCAAGGCGGGGAAATTAACTATAAATCAAAGGAGAGCCAAACAAGACATCGACAAATTACCGATTACCAATCCACAATCCCCCATTACCAATCCCCAATCCCCAATCCTCAATCCCGGAAGTAGGATGATTTACTGTACCGTGGAAGATGACGGGGCGGGAATATTGCCGGAACAGTGCGAACATCTTTTTGACCTTTACGTTAGGGGTTATGAATCCCGACACTCCGTCGGTTTGGGTTTGGGTCTATATCTTTGTCGGCAAATTATTGGTGCTCACGGCGGCCAAATTGGGGTAATTAGCACTCCCGGTGCTGGGGCAAGTTTTTGGTTTACTTTGCCGCTGGCTGAGAATTTGCGGTGATTTTTTTTGTATGTTTAATTACATTAAATCTAGCAATCGTGCCATATATTAAGAACGTTCTTAATTGCGGAAACCCTTGCGAAATATGTTTCTGCCTTCTTGCTTCTTGCTGCGGCTATACTTGTGTTGTGCCGTCGCAGGTGCTTTTTGAGTGGTTCAAGCCAAATCAGTAGATCGGACTATTTCGAGCGGACTATTGATATTAATTTAAAACCGTGGTATACTTTTCCAAATGTTTTTAAAGGAAAAATAAATCTCAGATATTCACCTTTTCTTTAGAAACATCATTTAATCTAGAAAATCTCTAAAACTAGATAAAAAATATGCAATTTATGTTTATCGAGCAAAGCTCAGAAAATACAGCTAAGTACGATGCAGCTAAATATAACGAGCGGTCGTTCTCCACTTTAATTCGGACGCTCCGTCTTTCCCAAGGTTACTTTTCTTTCGTTTTAGTCAACTGCAACTCGCTGGCTTTGCGGCAGCAAATAGTCGATCGCCTGCAAGTAAATTGTCCCGTGAAACCGCAGCAACTGTTTTTGCCCAAATCTGCTACAACTCTCTACAGGACAATCGCAGCAGAAATAGACGGGGAACAGCCTCCAGCTTTAATGCTCCTCGGTTTGGAATCAGTAGAGGCGATCGATCGATTGCTCGTTTCTACCAACCTACTATGCAGCGAATTCAGCAAAACCTTTTCGTTTCCCCTCGTCTTTTGGGTGACGGATGAACTTCTGAGAAAAATCATTCGCACCGCCCCCGATTTATACAATCGGATGACGACAATTAGATTTATCAGTAATTAGTAATCAGCCCATCGATTTTAGATTTTAGATTTTAGATTTTTAACAGTCAACAGCCCATCGATTTTAGATTTGAGATTTTAGATTTGAGATTTTTAACAGTCAACAGCCCATCGATTTTAGATTTTAGATTTTAGATTTTAGATTTTTAACAGTCAACACTCAACAGTCAGCAGTCAACAGTCAACAGTCAACAGTCAACAGCCAACTGTCAACACTCAAGTGTTAAATTCCGCTTCCCAAATCAGGACTAATTCTCGCGCCGCCGCAGTTCCCTCAGCAGGAAAACTTGCCAAAAAGTCTTTATCCGCCCCCACGTCGTAAGGCCCTTCCTTAAACTCCAAAATCACAGTATCCGGTGTCAAAGCTACTAACGTGTGAATAGTGCCCTCTGGCAGTTCGACAGCGCGAGTCGGGCCGGCGGCGCTGACTCGCAAGGAGCGCAGGATTTGACCGTTTTCGTTCAAAATAACAATACCCACTTCTCCTTGAATCACCACAAAAAACTCAAAACCGTTAACAGCAGGCGGGCGCAGGTGTTGGTGAGGGCGGACGTAAGTGCCCGGTTGCAGCACGTTGACAAACCGCTGCACCTTTTCAGACAAATCATGGAAATTATAATTTTGTCGCTGGCGGGGACTGCGCCGGGAGGAAGCGGCAACTTCGTCTAGCAATTCTTGCGTCAGCAATTTGATCGGAGGGGACTGCACAACAGATATCCTGTATTTAAGAGTTTTTGACACTCTTCGGGCTAAAGCCACGGAGATTCTTAAGACTTAAGTCTTAAATGCGCTGTCAAATCGCATCTACACGCTCGAAACAACTACTGGCACGAGAAGTATTGCTGTTGCGCTTACTTTTATTTTTAGATTGCTTTCTGATTCCATCAATAATCCAGTTAGGTACGCTCAACGACTCACTATTACGTGTTTGGACAGGCTCGGCATTGCCGAGTAGCGATCCAACCCAGGAGTTTCACCTTATGAAATCGTTTCAACACGTAGATGGTTGTTCTTACTTGCCTGTCTAAATTCTAAGCTAAAGTTTAGAATTTATTAGATATTTTAACAAAGTTTTATAATTAAAGCCGTCCTAGAAAGACGGGGCTTCAAACCCAATTTTTTGGTGAACAAATGGGCTAGTCTGGGATCATCGTTATCAGCATCTCTTGACACATGGAAATCGCAACTCAGGTGCGTATCACTAAGGCAATGCGTTTGTCAAGTATCTTTAGAAAAAGTATTAGCCCGATCGCCCTTTCGACTATTCTAGTCTGCGCCAGTAGCGTTTCTGCGTCTGAACCGACGGCGGCACTGTTGGTTCAGCAGGAATTCTCACAGCAGCAACTTAAAGAAGAAATTCACGATCGAGTTCAAGAAGAAGTTGACATTGCTTTCGGGCGCACGGCGGTATTGCTTAACGGGCTGATAATTGCCCTAACTTTGTTTCCGACAGCAGCCGGAGTCGGGGTGTGGTTTCTGTTGAGAAAATTGTCCAAGCAGACAACAATTGCTCGCCAAGAAATTGAAAGTCTTCATTACGATACAATCTCTCAATTAAAACTATTAATTTCCGACGCTGAAAGTATCTTAGGCGAAATTCAACACCAAAGTCACCCGGCCGAGGCAGAAACAGACCTTTTATTCCCCGATGCCCAAATTCAAGAATTTGCTCCGGTTAACTACGGCAATTACCAACAGCTATTGACGGCGGGCGACTATGCTAAACAGGGAGATGCTTGTTTCTTTGAAAATCGTTATCAAGATGCGATCGCCGCTTACGATCGGGCCCTGCAAATTCAGCCGGATTTAGCCGATACTTGGAATAACCGAGGAGTAGTGCTGACGAGAATGCAGCGGTATCCAGAGGCGATCGCCTCTTACGAACAAGCTACTACAATTCGCCCGAATTATCCCGATGCTTGGAACAATCGAGGCGTGGTATTGTTGGAGTTGCAGAAGTACCAGGAGGCGATCGGCTGTTACGAACAAGCAATTCAAGCCAAACCCGATTATGCCGATGCTTGGAACAACCGAGGCGTTGCTTTTTCCAAAATGCAGGAGTACGAACAGGCAGTAATTTCTTACAATCAAGCCCTACAAATTAAAAATGATTATACTGACGCTTGGAACAATCGAGGCGTTGCACTCTCCAAATTGCAAAAATACGAAGATGCGATCGCTTCCTACGACAATGCGGCTAAAATCCGACCTGACTTTTACAGAATTTGGTACAACAAAGCCCGATGTTATGCACTACAAGGTAAAATTGAATTAGCCATTGAAAATTTAAAGCGCGCCCTCAATCTCAATCCGAATGTGTGTAAAGAGTTGGCAAAAAGCGAAGCTGATTTGGAGAAGATTCGCGAACACGATGCGTTCAAGCAGTTGATTAATTGAGCGGAACTAAGGAGATGAGTGGGAAAATACATACAGTGTATTCCAGGTTTATGAAGTGTAGGGACAAAGGTTTTCCCCTTTTACCTACGGGGATAGAAAGATAGGCGGGGGTACTTCATAAGCGTGGAATCTGCTGTCATACCATTAGTGACAAGTTAAGGTGAGGGGTAAATTGTCAAGGGGGTATTTACATTGGTTAAAAAATAGATAAAACTCAG
>NZ_JAUBTI010000081.1:0-31116 GCF_036702415.1 Microcoleus sp. D3_18a_C4
GCCCGTCCTTTTTGGACGGGCGGGACGCCCATCCCACAATAACAATTAAAATTGTAAGTTATTTAATTCGCTATCCTAAGTTGCTCAGCGAGGCTGAATGGGCTTTAGAAAAGCTGGCGAGCCGCCAAGTTTTAAAAATTTGCATAAGAGTATAAAATATGGTAGAGCAATCCTTGCAGGAGTCGTAAAAAGATGTAGGGGTAGTGCTAGCCCTACTCCCCGTGCCTACCCCGGCCTCATGGGGGCAACCGGGCGTGGGTATTGCCCATACAAGAATTACACAAATGATTGAGGATGGCTATATTAGCAATAAATTTAGTGAAAAAAGAAGGCTTGTCTTTTCGCGTTTTCCTCCCGATTTAATTCTGCTTGACTTGATTTTACCCAAAAACAAAGCTTGGGAAATATTGATAGAAATCAACTCAGCACTCAAGTGAAAAATGATTCCCGTGGTAATTATGACAACCTCAGCAGCCGATGAAGAGATCCTCAAGTTTGATGCCCTGTCAGCCCGGTGCTACATCACTAAGCTTATCGATTTTAGTCAAGTCGCTAAGCTGGTGAGATGGATTGAGGATTGGTGGCTGGTGGTGGTGACAGTTCCCAAATAATAATTTTCAAGTTGAAAATGGTAAGGGAAAGCAAAAAAGTTTAACCTAAGATTGGTAGAGTAAAAATTTTACAGTCAAAAACGTCTAAGCTATGTGGATTAAGATTCTGTTAGTAGAAGACAATCCTGCTGATGCTGATTTGCTTGCAGAACTGTTAGAAGTATCTGTGGGCGTCCAGTGGGAACTGGTGTCTGTTGAGTTCCTGCATGAGGCGATCGCACAACTGTGTAAACAACCCTTTGATGTAGTTTTGCTCGACCTTTCTTTGCCCGACAGCCGCGGTTTGGAAACGCTAACTCGCCTGCGAGAAGTGGCTCCTGATGTGCCAATGGTGGTAATGACAGGCTTGGACGATGAGGCGATCGCCCTAGAAGCAGTTCGCTTGGGAGCTCAAGACTATATTGTTAAAGGTCAAATTACTACTCAATTATTAGTGCGGACGATCCGCTACGCGATCGAACGATCTCAAACATTTCAAATGCTGCGGGAAAGCGAACGCCGCTTTCGGGCGATTTTTGACTCTTCGTTTCAGCTAACCAAGCTGCTGACTCCCGCAGGAATTGTGCTGGAAGTGAACGAGACAGCCCTCGATTTTGCCGGATTGCGATCGGAGGGTATTGTGGGCCGCCCGATTTGGGAAATGGCGATTTGGGCCCAGTCGCCACAGGTTTCCGAACAATTGCAATCGGCGATCGGCAAAGCAAGTCGCGGCGAGTTTTTCCGCAGCGAAATCGACTTGTTAGGCAAAAGTGGCCAAATTATGACAGTTGATTTCTCGCTGAAACCTGTTAAAAATGAGACAGGACAAGTTTTGCTGCTGATTGCGGAAGCCCGTGACATTAGCGATCGCAAACGAGCAGAAGCGGAAATTCTCAAAGCCCTGGCACGAGAAAAGGAACTTTCACAACTGCGAGCTAAATTTGTCACAATGGTTTCCCACGAGTTCCGCACACCTTTGACAACCATCCAATTTTCCGCTGGATTGCTGCAAGATTACAGTTCTCAGTGGCCCCAAGATAAAAAATCTACTCATTTTGTGCGGATTCAATTAGCAATTAAACGCATGACAGAGTTATTAGAAGATATCCTCGTAATTGGCAAAATCGAAGCCAATACCTTGCAGTTTCAACCGGTTTCCTTAAACCTCGAAAAATTTTGCCGTCAACTGGTAGAAGAGCAGCAGCTCAACGACAGCAACCAACACCCGATCGCCTTTCAATATGAAGGCGGCAACTGCGAGGCTCAAATGGATGAAAAACTGCTGCAGCAAATCTTGGGAAATGTCCTCTCAAATGCCATCAAATATTCCCCCGTCGGCAGTACAGTTTCCTTGCACCTCAACTGTCAAAACAAAGAAGCTGTTTTCCAAGTTCAAGACCAGGGCATCGGCATTCCCCAAGCCGATCGAGAGCGGATATTAGAAACTTTTTACCGAGCTCCAAATGTGGGCACTATTTCGGGAACAGGTCTCGGTTTAGCAATTGTGAAGAGGGCTGTGGAACTTCACGGCGGCCAACTCGCGATCGACAGTCAAGAAGGAAAAGGCACAACTTTCACTATTACCTTGCCTCTAATTTGCCCTCCCAGTCAATAACAACTGAATTATCAACTATACATATCCGCGATTTAACGATTAATTAAGCGCATAACCCACCAACTTATCAAGTGTCTGAACCCAGATTTTTCCAACAAACTACTAACTAAAAGGAGCTATCACCGTGGCTAAGATTTTGGTAATAGAAGACGAAGAAGCGATTAGAGAGAATATTTTAGAGTTGCTGGAAGCCGAGAATTTTGAAGGAATAGGAGCGATTAACGGCAAAGTCGGCATCAAATTGGCGATCGAAAAAATCCCGGATTTAATTTTGTGCGACATGATGATGCCGGAAGTAGACGGTCACGGCGTCATCAAAGCTTTGCGCTCCGAACCCTTGACTGCCACAATTCCGTTTATTTTCCTCACAGCCAAAGCCGATAAAGTTGACGTTCGCACGGGCATGGAACTGGGAGCTGACGATTACATTACTAAGCCCTGTACGCCGCAAGAACTGCTAAAAGCCATTGCTATTAGACTGGAAAAACAAAAAACAATTAGCCGACAATCTCAAAAGACGCTAGACGAATTACGCACTAATATTAGTATGTCGCTGCCCCACGAATTGCGGACTCCTTTGAATGCAATTCTGGGTTTTTCTGAGTTAATTCTGTCAGAATATCAGGTTCTGGAGGAATCAGATATCTTAGAGATGATCGGTCAAATTCACACTTCCGGTCATCGCTTGTATCGGCTGATTCAGAACTTTTTGCTGTATGCAGAACTGGAGATAGCAGCCACAAATCCCGAAGTGCTAAAGGAGATGCGAAACAGCGAATTTAGCTGTGTAAAATCTTTGCTGAGTCAAAAAGCGCGGCAGCAAGCAAAACACGCGAATAGAACAGACGATTTACAATTAAACTTGCAAGATTCGTCGGTAGCGATTGATTCTGTCAGACTCGCAAAAATTGTTGAAGAACTATTGGACAATGCCTTCAAATTTTCTTTAGAAGGAACGCCTGTTTTATTAAGCAGTTTCGTCGAAAATCAGACTTTTATTCTGTCTGTCAAAGACCAAGGCCGCGGTCTGACTACCGATCAGATTGCACAGCTAGAAGCTTACAGGCAGTTCGATCGCAAACTTTACCAACAAGCAGGTTTGGGATTGGGCTTGGCTATTGTTCAACGCCTTGTAGAATTGCACGGAGGAGAATTTAAAATAGAAAGCTTGCCGCAGCAAGAAACCATAGTTTGCGTTTCCCTGCCTGTCTAAACAATGATTATTCCATTTTCCAAAAAGAATACAACTCTAGGCAAACTCCCAACCCTTATGGCATAAGTCATTCCCAATTCTCAAATCTCAACTCTAAAATGGTATTATTAGGACTTACGCAATCATCCCAGGTATGGGGGCAACCACGGGGTGTTTGCCCCTACAAAACACTATATATTGAGGCTGTGCGTAAGTCCTGATTATGGAGGAGCGATCGCTCCTTTCAGACACCGCTGCATATAAATTTGAGCTACCTTATCATTAGGGTTGATTTCCAAGCAGGCCGAAAACAATCTTATAGCTTCGCCACAGTTGTCACTATAGTAGAGTACCAAAGCTTGCTCAAAGATTGTCTTTGTCTCTAACTTTTTCTGTCGTAACTCTGGCGGATCGGCCGCAAATACTTCATAAACTGTTACCATTCGCGATTTGCCTTTAACTGCTACGCGATCGATCAACCTCAAATCATAAATATCGTTCAAGTGTATAAAAGTATTGTGAGTAATTAACATCGAAACTCCATACTCTTTCGTCAAACTTTCCACGCGGGAGGCTAAGTTTACCGCATCGCTAATCACCGTGCTGTCCATCCGACTTTGGCCGCCAACCGTGCCTAACATCAAAGAACCCGTATTGATTCCTATGCCAATTTGCAGCGGCGGGCGATCGGGTCGATTGCGACTAATATTATACTCGTTAAGCTGTTCTAGCATTGCAATTCCAGCTTTCACAGCATCGTCCGCACTGCCATTAAACAGCGCCATAATCGCATCGCCAATGTATTTATCAATAAAACCAAAATTCCCAGTAATTGCCGGTTCCATTCGCGACAAATAACCATTAATAAATTTAAAATTCTCTTCGGGATTCATCGTTTCAGAAAGAGAAGTGAAATCGCGAATATCTGAAAACAGCACCGACATTTCTTTCTGCACCTGATCGCCTAATTTGACTTCCAGAATACTTTCATATCCCAGAAAGTGGAGAAATTGGTGCGGTACAAACCGGCCGTAAGCATCTGTTAATTTTTCTTCCGCTGCTAAAGCTTTTTCCAAATCGTCTGTGAATTGGCGGCGCTCGGTTTCTACCTCTAGACGTTCCGTGATGTCTTGAAAAGCGGCGAGCGCGTAAACTATGTTTTTCCGTTCGTCGTAGATTGGAGTCGCCCAAACCTCGATCGGCACAATCCGATCCGACCCACGAATTTCTAGATCGTCCATACGCACAAATTCTCCCCGCAACGCCCGAACAATCGGTTGGCTATCCCTCGGGTACAATTGATTAGTTCCAGCGTCGTAAAAATGATAAGCTTCAGGAAATTGATCGGTATCCCCATCAAAAATTAAACCTTGGGCTAGTATCCTTTCGCCCCAAGAATTCATGTAAAAAGGTTGACCATTACCCTCCACAACAAATATTCCCACCGGCATCGCTTCCAGGAATTGAGTCAATCGGCTTTCGTTTTCTGACAGTGCCTCATTTAACTTTTCTTGGGCGGCTAAAGCGTTTTCTAAATCATTAGTAAACCGGATTCGTTCCACTTCCACCTCTCTTTGCAAACTAATATCCTTAGCAAAACCCTGGTAGTAAAGCACTTCACCGTTAGCATCATAAACTGTGCGCGCATACTCAGAAATCCAGATAATGCTGCCATCTCGACAGTAAACCTGAGACTCAAACTCACACAGAGTACCGTGCTGTTTCATCAGCGCCAGAAACTCTTGACGGCGGTTCGGTTCCACGTACAATTGCTGCTGAATATCATTAATACTTTCTATCAATTCTGACGCAGAATCGTAGCCGTAAATTTCCGCCAGAGCAGGATTCGCACTGATAAAATGCCCGTCCGGCGTCGTCTGAAAAATACCTTCGAGAGCATTTTCAAATATGCCGCGATACTTCTCTTCAGCTTGAATTAGCGCCGCTTCAGCTTCCTTCCGTTCAGTTATGTCACTAAAAGCAATAATCGCAGAGGAAATGTCGCCTGTAGAATCATAAATAGGAGTTGCCCAACTCTCTACAGGAATAATCTTGTCGCCCGTCCGAATTTCTACAGCCTCAGTCCGCACATTTTCGCCCCGAAGCGCCCGCATAATTGGCAATTCTTCCACGGGGCATCTTTGATTAGTTCCGGCTTTATAGAATTGATAAATTGCTGCTTTCTGCTCCGAATTAATAGGCGGCACACTGCCTTTGCCAAATACCTCCCGTGCCTTCTGATTTGCGTAAAAAGATTGACCGTTCGCATCAAGCACGCACACCCCTAACGGCATAGCTTCCAGGTATTGCGTCAACCGACTTTCGTTTTCGTGGAGTTGGGCAATCAGGATCGCTTGCTGGCGATTTAATTTTGCAAGCTCCTGATTCATCTCCTGAAGTTCTCTTTGTTTTTCAGCTAATTGTTTATCTTGAAAATATCTGTATATTGCCTCAGTCACAGTTAATTTTAAGTCATCACTTTGCCAAGGCTTAGATATGTATCGGTACAACTTAGCATAGTTAATAGCATTGGCTACCGCCTCCAAATCCGCCTGCCCCGTCAGCATAATCTTGAGAGTGTTCGGCGAGAGGGCATGAACGTTTCTTAAGAGTTCATCTCCTTTCATATTAGGCATGATATGGTCGGAAATAACCACAGGAACTTCATACTGTTCTGCTAAAAGTTCTGCCAGCAGCTCTAAAGCTTCTTCGCCGCTTTGGGCCGTTTCAATTAAATATTTATCTTCAAAGGCTCTTAGCAGGTCTATTTCCAGACTATCGAGTATAGTCTGCTCATCATCGACACAAATAATGACTGGTTTTTTCATAAATTTGCTAGACCAGACTTAATCGCTGCAATTAATTCTTGACTTTGCCAAGGTTTTTGTATAAAAGCATGAAGATTGGCTTGATTTTTTGCTCGTTCGATTGCTTCTTTGTCTGCTTGTCCCGTCAGCATCACTTTCACAATTTGGGGATATTTGTGATGGATTTTAATCAGCAACTCATCTCCTTTCATTCCGGGCATCAACCAATCAGAGACAATCACTAGAATCTTAACCTCAGCTTCATATAGCTCCTCAATAATCTCCAGGGCTTCTGCAGCACTTTCAGCAAATTCGCAAAGATATTTACCGTTAAATGCCTGTTGCAGTTCAATTTCCAGACTTTCCAACACCCCTAATTCATCGTCAACACACAAAATTGCTGGTTTAGACATCGCTAGTTTCCTTCTTTAGTTTGGGAGGGTGAACCCCGATGGGTAAGCACACCGTTTTCCAACTTCTACATTCCGCGCGGGTAGACGGCAAATTTTTAGCCCCCGACTTCACTCAGGGGCGCTTTACCTACTCTGTTAAATTAATCGGCAAAGACACTGTAAATGCAGTTTTACCGGGTACCGACTCCACATCAATTTGACCCTGATGTTTTTCAATTATTTTTTTGACAATATCCAATCCCAACCCGCTGCCTTCTCCGGCAGGTTTTGTAGTAAAAAACGGCTCAAAGATTTTCGGAATAATCTCTGGTTGAATCCCCTTACCGCTGTCAATAATTTTTACCAAGACGCTGGTATCTTGCTGTACCGCGTCAATTGTTAAAGTTCCGTGATTGTCCATCGCTTGTAAGGCATTGTGAATTAAATTTGTCCAAACTTGATTGAGTTCGTCGGGATAACACAGTACCGCCGGCAATTGAGCTTGATAGTTTCTGACGACTTCCACACCCTGCTTGATTTGGTTTTGATAAAGAGTTAATACAGTTTCAATTCCCTCCGTAATATTCACCTGTATTTTTTCTCCATTTACATCGTAACGCGCATAATTCTTCAGAGCAAAGACGACTTTTGCGGCCCGTTCAGTAGCGGTAGCGATGGTTCGGGCGCTTCTGTGAATGCTAGCAAAGTCGTAGGCCGTTTTTATAATATTTTCGCTGTCCGGGTCTTTGAGCAACGGCCAGAATTCTTGCAGATTTTCCTGCAATCCGATATTGACTAAAATGCTAGCAAGGCTGTCAGCATTTTCAATCCCTTCAGACTCTAGTTGCTGCTTCACGCCTTTTTTCAATCCCCGTTTTTCTCGCGTAGATAAAGAGTAAGTTTGTTTGCTGGAACTGTACATCAAACTCACGAAATCCTGCTGGCGTTCGGTTGATAGTTCTTTAAAAAAAACTGGCAAACTTTCAAGATTATTATCCAAAAAGCTGGTAATATTGCCAATAGACGATCGAATCGCCCCCAACGGCGTATTAATTTCGTGAGCAATGCCCGCAATCAGTTGCCCTAATGCCGCCATTTTTTCTGATTGCACTAATTGATTCTGAGTAGCTTGCAGTTGGTGTAAAGTAACTGTAAGTTCATTGTTTTTCTGTTGGAGTTTTTTTCGCAACTGGCACATTGCTAAATGGGTTTCTACCCTCACTAGAACCTCTTCCACCTGAAAGGGCTTGGTAATATAATCTACCCCGCCCACAGCAAAGGCTTTGACCTTATCTAGTACGTCATTAATCGCGCTAATAAAAATCACCGGGATGTCGCAAGTTCGTTGATCGGCTTTGATTTTTTCGCAAACTTCATATCCATTCATTTCGGGCATCATAATATCCAGCAAAATCAAATCGGGAGGCATACCTTTTGCCGCCGAAAGCGCTAAATCGCCGCTAGGTACGGGGCGCACTTTATAGCCCTTGCCATTCAAAATTCCGGCTAGCAGCCGCAAATTAGCTGGGGTGTCGTCAACTACTAAAATATTACCGCGATCGGTGCTAGGAATGTCGTTATTCATGGGATATTGCTTCCGAGATTAAATTTAAAACTTTGTCGTACTCAAAATTTTCTATACAATTTGCGATCGCACCTGCCGTTACTGCATCCTTTAATCGAATTTGCTCGATAAAGGTATCAATTAAATCCATATCTGCATTCAGTATTGCTAGCTTTAAACCAGCTACCAGTGAATCAGGCAATTTCACGAAATCAGCCGCACTCATAGCGCGATCGCTCTCTTTGATTGCCGATAAATTAGTTTGACCAGGCTCTTCATAAATATAGCGCACTCCGATATGTTTGTGCATAGCATCAAAAATATCGGCTTCCCGGAAAGGCTTCCTCATAAAAGCATCGCAGCCCGCCGATAAAATAACTGCCCGTTCTTCCTCCAAAACGCTCGCTGTCAGCGCAATAATCGCAGTAGCTTGACCTTTAATAGTGCTTTTAATGTATTGCGTAGCTTCGTAGCCGTCCATCACAGGCATTCTCATGTCCATCCAAATTAGATGCGGTTCCCAACTATCCCAAATCTCAATAGCTTCTTGGCCGTTATTAGCTTCTTTTAGTTCAACACCCAGAGGATGGAGGATTTTAATTAACAATTGGCGATTTAGCGGTTTGTCGTCTACTATCAAAATTCGATAGGTGTGTTGGTTGGGTGCCAGGGCAATAACATTGCGGATCGGTTTTGCGATTTCAATATCTGGCGCATCCACCGCAACAATGTGAATGTCAAACTTAAAATTAGTTCCCTTGCCAACAGCAGAACAAACGGTCATTTCGCCGCCCATTAATTCCACAAATTTGCGGCTGATTGGCAATCCCAATCCTGTACCTTCTTGCGAATCTTTGCCTGTCTTGGTTTGCACGAAAGGTTCAAAAATATCGTCTAATTCATTGGTAGCAATACCGGGCCCAGTATCCTCGACTTCAAAATGAAGGAAGAAGGAAGAGGTAGAAGCTGAATCGTCATTTTGGGTGGCAATGACCTGGTTGTTCGACGGACTGAATTGAGATATTTTGATACCATTAATCGCGGAATTTTCCGTAGTTTTTGATACTTCCGAGCGATCGAATTTGCCCCCTTCTGCCTGCTGATTTCTGTCTGAGGACTGCTTGCTAACTCTCACCCAGACACCGCCCTCCTCGGTAAATTTAAGAGAGTTATTGAGCAGATTAATTAAGATTTGCCGCAATTTTACATCGTCAGCTTTTATGTATTGTGGCACTTCGGGAATGCGCTCAAAAACTAACTGCAGGTGCTTGTCATCGGCTTTGATTTGAAACATATCTTCCAAGTCGTTTAGCAGGCGATAGAGGTCTAATTTTTTGGGATTTAGGGTGGTTCGCCCCGATTCAATTTTAGATAAATCGAGCACGTTATTAATCAGGGTGAGCAGGTGTTCTCCGCTGCTGCTAATTATGCTAATATTTTCTTGATGTTCTGGGGATAGAGTTTGGCTGCGAGTCATCAGTTGGGAAAAACCGAGAATTGCATTGAGAGGCGATCGCAATTCGTGGCTCATGTTAGCAAGAAAGGTGCTTTTAGCTTGATTCGCTACTTCCGCTTTGTCTTTAGCTACAGCCAATTCTGCCGTCCGCTCTTGCACTCGCTGTTCTAAAGTTTCAAAAGATTGTTGCAGTTGTTGAGCCATGCTGTTAAATGACTTGGCTAATTCCCCCAATTCGTCAGAACGTTCGCTTTCTACTGTTTTGTCCCATTCACCTTTAGCAATACTTTTGGCTGCTGTATTTAAGCTCAAAATAGGATTGGTCACCCACTGAGAAGTCAGAATGCCGATCGCCACAGCTACTGCTAAAGCTGCGAAACAAAGCAAAACCGCTGTGTGGGTATTGGCATCGATTTCTTTGGTAAAATCTGCTTCGGGAACAACTACGACAATCAGCCAGTCTAAACCTTTGCCGTCTTGGAACGGCAGGAATTTTAAAAATTGTCGCTTGTCATCTATTTCAAAGCTCAATAACTCGGGTTTTTTAATTTGGTCTAATTTTTTAAACTTGGCAGTCAAATATTTAGCTGTCGCTTGAGTAATAGGGTTGCTGCTTTCTTCCATTTTAAACAATTGTCTTTCATTACGTTTAGTACGAAACGGTTTTTCTGTTGTGGAAGTTGCTAACAAAGTACCCTGGCGATCCACAATAAATGTTTGACCGGATTTGCCCACTTTGAGACTGTTGAGAAATCTTCCAATATGGTCGAGACGCAAAGCAGCAAATAATACTCCTTCTAGCTGCTTTCTGTCGCTGTATACGGGTTGGAGAGCACTGATAAGTAATGTCGGTTCTAGTAAGGAAACATAAACCGAACTCCAAGTGGGTTTTCCGACTTTTACGGCTTTTTGGTACGCAGGATGTTGCCGATTATCATAGTTTTTGACAAGGGTGGTAACTGTAGTGCGATCGCCTCGATCGTTCGTATTGTAAGAATTAAAATTTAACCCAGTAGATGTTTCTATCACATTCATCGTTCGGGAGCCGTTAGAAAGTTGTTCACCGGATCTATAATCTCCCTTCTCGTTGCCAACGGAGGTAAAATTGATATATGGATATAATTGTACTTGTCGCAAAAGATATTTCTCCCAAGCTGATAAGTTTTCCATCTTTAACAAGCCGAGCTGGACAGCATCCAGCTTGGTTTGATTGATTTGATGGGGAGTTGTCAGGTAAACTTGCAGGTTTTGCTCGACACGCAAACTCACCTCGCTCATTAACTGACTGGCTAGGTTATTAACTGCTTTTTGTCCGTTTCTAAAAGACAGATATCCTACGAGTCCCACGGCTCCCACGATTTGCAGTATAAATGGAACTATGAGAACAGTTCGCAGGGGTAATTTGTCTAAAATTTTAGAAACCATAAGATTGAGGGGTTTGGTGAACTTAGTCTAGAACCGTATTTGCACAACCGGTCTTAACAGCAGCCGCATTTATTTACTGCCCATTAGCTAGAGGGAATTGATGCGGGCTATTTTAGCTGTGGTAGAGGCTCGACCGCGATCGAATGTGAACCTCATGTTTGCTCGATTAAAGTCTATTATTTTACCCATTGTCGTATTATTGTTACCGTTTAGGTAGAAGTTGCAGTCTCTGGCTTCGAGAACAGCCTGATATTCGATCGCGCGGGCGAGTTTAACCCGCATGGCTCAAGCGGTTTGGAGGACGGCCAGGAAATTTGCGATCGGCACTCGCCATTTTCCGCAAGACGTGTTATACTGTAGAAAGTCGAGGGCACGTAGCTCAGTGGATAGAGCATCAGGTTCCGGTCCTGAGGGTCGGGGGTTCAAATCCCTCCGTGCTCATTTTATATGTCTTTTGTGGAGTAAGGGTTTCAGGTTAATTGTATTACCGATCGTCCTATTTTCCGCTCAAATTTCGCTCCCATCTGTTCCAAGTATCTCCAAAATCACCTCCATATCTGCCAAGTTTGCGCCGGACTTTTTACGTCTGGTCTTCAACTGGTTGAGCAAGTCGGCTGGCTCTGGAAAATCTGCGACGGTCGGAGCCGAGTTTTTAATTTCCCTCCGTGCTCATTTAAATTTATACAATGACCACGAATTTCAAAGGTGGTACCCGCCACGTGATTTATCCGTGGGATCAATCCAAAATCGCAAATCGAAAATCACTTATTGCCCCCGCATTTATCTCGCGCAAGTCAATCTAAAATCTAAAATCTAAAATCTAAAATCGATTGACTGATTTTGAGAGAGCGAGAACAAATTTTTGTCCTCGGTCTCAATTATTGTGATTTAAGCGTCAGTGTCAAAAATCGAATCGCCGCTGTAGTCGCAGGTTGCGGACTGATTCCGCCCCTGTTCCTTAGCACGGTAAAGTGCACGATCGGCGATCGCAATCAAGTCAGCCGATGATAGTTCCGAAATCGGAATCAAGTTGGCGATACCCATACTAATAGTAACTACATCGCTCACATCAGAGGTTTTGTGAGGAATATGTAAAGCTTGAATAGCAGCGTGAATCCGTTGGGCCACCGAACTCGCTCCTTCAATATCAGTATTCGGCAAAATGATGGCAAATTCTTCCCCGCCGTAACGCGCCACCAAATCCGCCGGACGGTAGACCACTTCTTGCACAGTCTGAGCAAGTTTGAACAGACAACTATCCCCCATTTGATGACCGTAGCAATCATTATAGCGTTTGAAATAATCCACATCAAACAACAAAAGAGAAATAGGTTTTTGTTCCCGGTATAGCCGCTGCCATTCATGCTCTAACCTGTCATTAAAACAGCGGCGATTAGCAATTTGAGTCAACCCATCAATATTTACCACTTGTTCTAAGAGATGAGTAGCGCGGGCTAGTTCTTCGTTAGAGAGTGCCAGTTGTTGATTGATTTCTCTCATGCGCGCTTGGGCCTGCTGCCTTTCTGCCAATTCCTTCTGCAACTTCTGAAAAATATCCGCTTGTTTAATGGCGATCGCTAACTGATTAGCAATCTGTTTAACAAGGTCAATCTCCAATTCTTCCCATTGCCGAGGAGCCGAACATTGATGAATACATAACAACCCCCACAAATCTTGTCCATTGAGCAGCGGCGCAACTAAATTAGCCCGAACCGGAAATTGTTTCCAAAGAGCGCGGTAACAGTGTTGAAGGTCAATATTATTGATATCTTCAACTACCTGCATTCTCCATTCTTGATATGAATCAGGATATGGTTCACCACCACACGGGTCGTTAAATTGATTTTTGCTTACCAATTTACATCCTTCGCCTACGGATTCTGAAACAAACTCACCATATCCAAAATTACTATCAGGATCTAACTTAAATATGCCGACGCGCTCCGCATCAAGAAACAGGCGAATCTCATGGGAAGCAATCTCAAAAATTGTAGACAAATCAAGAGAGTGACGGATGTGTTGAGTAATCTCTTGAAGTAATATCGCCTTGTCGTACTGTTTCCGCAGGGCGATTTCCGCTTGCTTTTGGGCGAGAGTAGCTGCCTCGGCTGCTTTTTTTGCTTTAATAATTTCACCTTCGTAGAGGATACGCTGGCGGATACAGAGTAAGATGCAATCGTTGACGAAGCTTCCTCCCTTCTCCCGACGCACAGCGTTGATCAGCATGGGTATATCACTACCCTGCTTCGACCTTAATGAGAAGTAAATTTCCTCTACTTTACCGTGGAGCTTCAACAGGGGGAAGAAATGGGTTTGACAGAAAATCCGGCTGGCGATCGGCAGAATGAATTCCATTTTCCGTTCCCGCAGTTCATCGGTTTCGTATCCGAGTAATTGCAGTAATGTGGCGTTGACCATTAGGATCGTACCATCGTCAGCAAACGAGAGGAATCCACAGGGTGACGTGTTTAGTAGCTCGTCTATCTGGTAGGTCATGTTTGCCATACAAATCAGGTAGTATGAGGTGCACTCAAATACTCCTTAATCATCTCGATCGTCTCTTGTGGATGACTCATGTGCGGGCAATGTCCCGTAGCTTTCATCAGCCGTAGCGTACTTTTAGGCAGGTGGCGGTGGAGATAATGCCCTACCTCGGTGGGAGCTACCATGTCCTCACTACATTGCAATATCAGTGAAGGTACTGAGGCCTTCGGTAAATCACTGCGATTGTCAGAGTAAAAAGTCACCTCGGCAAAGCGACTTGCAACCACCGGATCGGTGGAACAAAAACTTGCCTCAAGTTCCTCACTTAACTCAGGACGCTCCTCATTCTGCATTACCATTGGCGCCATAAAGCTTGCCCAACCAATGTAATTTTTCTCCATGATATCGAGGAGATCCTCAATATCTTTGCGAGCAAACCCTCCGTAATAATTTGGTAAATCATTCATGTAGCAGGGTGAAGGCCCTACGAAAATCAGGCGATTAAAGTAATTAGGAGCTTGAATAGAGGACAGAAGGCCGATCATACTGCTGACAGAATGGCCGACAAAAATCACCTCAGTCAATGCCAATTCTTCACAGATATCGAGGACATCCTGAACATAGCCATTGAGGTCGCTGTACCGTTCAGGACTGTAGGCACTAATGTCAGACTGTCCCGAACCTACATAATCAAATAGGATGATTTTGTAGTCCTTCTCGAAGGCCGATGTTACGAAACGCCACATATTTTGATCGCACCCAAATCCATGAGCAAACATCATGGTCTGGGTGCCTTGTCCAAACAATTTTATATTATTCCGTAAGAAAATTTTTTCAGTCATTTGAGCGATACGAGCATTAAATTGATTATAAGACTTTTGCGCGCTGTTATGAGGGAGGATTGCTTATCCCAAAGAGTGGTAGACAACAATTCAGGATGTCGGATTAATTGAGTGGCAACCTCAGCACTGACAGGCTGGCTAAACATATAACGCTGCCCGATTTCACAGCCGATGCTTGTAACTATTGCCATTGCGCTGGGGTTTCAATTCCTTCGGCAATTGCGATCGGATTTAAGCCATCGGCCATTGCAACTAGGGCTTTGGCAATTGAGCCAGCGATCGGATCGCTGGCTCAATCCCGCACAAATAAGCGAGTAAATTTGAGCGACTTCACGGGAACATTTTTCAGATTGTTAAAAGCAGCATAGCGAGTCTCAAAATCCTCGACAAAAATCCCCATACCATGCTCCGATAATTGGCTCAAAAGATTGTACGTAATGTCAACATTAAGCATCATTGCCGTTCCCGTAATCTATAGCTAGACATATTTCGGTTTCTTTTCGGTGCGCTCAACAATGCGATCGCTCTTAGCGATTAAAGTCGGTTGGGTGAGTTGACGTGCCGACAGATTCACCGCAATCTTAAGAAGAATTAGTCCTGCTGCTAGCCACTGCTGATATTGCCAGCAAGCTTGCTCTAAAACCCATTTGCTCTTCGGGCAAAATCAATCCAGTTTTTTCGGCGAGGGGAATACATCGATGGCGATGAATCCAACCTCGTTCAGGAGAATGCCCTCCTACTATAACTTTAACACCAGCAAGGCTACCTGTTTGCCAATATAGCTGAGGTTGATCGTACAGCAAGTATTGGCTTTCAAAGCACAATTCCAGAGATTTGCGATGCCAAGGTAATGATTTTTGATACTAAAATTAGTCTTAATATTTTTGTAAAGGCAATCCCCCGTGGTTCCGCTAATCTAGGAGTAGTAGGGATAGGCACGACGCGGCACTAAGCTGCTAGGCCAGAAAGATTTTCTGGTATGTTCTAGAATCGGATTGGGACAGAATTTGATTGATGATTTGTGAGAGGTCATTGAAATATACAATTTAGAGGGACAAAAGCTTACCCCTAGATTTTTACCACACCCTATTTAGTGGGATTGCTATAGCAAAAGGCGCTGATGAAGAAGGCAATAAAAGCTCATATTTCAGCACTTAAGAACATCCCAAACATTGTCGCGGTTGCTATAAATGTTCACAAAGTCCTCAAATTAAAAAAGTTGGGTTTCCTCGCTCAACCCAACCTACTTTTAACGACCAATCACTGCTAACTCTCAAATATCCTCATCGTCTTCACCTTGCACACCCTGGAGAATCCGGGATAGCTCACTCTTCTCATTAATCGTAATCCGACTAGGAGAACCGCTGATAATCCGTTCGTAACCACTGAACGAATCTTTAATTTGTGGGCCTCTTTCAGTAATCGTGTATTCTCGAATTCCTTTGTCGTGCCACGAACCGCGCATCTTAAACACATTAATTGCCCGCGACATTTCTCCTCGAATCTCTACATACTGCAGCATGATAATCGTGTCAGTAATCGTAGAAATATGAGAGTCCGTAATCGAATGAGCACCCATAAACTGGTCGCTTGTATTCGTGAAAAACCCGGTTATTTCTTCCTGCTTCGCAAAACCTGTCACTCCGATCACAAATTGCCTGAAAGCATTATTGCTGACACCCCTAGCTAACGCCGACAGCGAGTCTATAGCAATTCGAGAAGGTTTGAACTCAGCAATTTCTGATTTAATACTCTGCAAGTGGTCTTCCAAACCCGCCGATTCCGGGTAAGTGCACAGCAGCTTCAGCAGTCCTTTCTCTTCCATTTCCTCAAAATCAATCCCCCAAGAATAAGCATTGCGGAACAACTGAGCCCGCGACTCTTCATAGGCAAAAAGCAGCGCCCGATTGCCGTTCATACAAGCATTCTGCAAGAACTTGCTCACCAACAGCGTTTTGCCGGTTCCCGTTGCACCCGTAGCCAAAATAATTGAGTCTTTGAAGAAGCCGCCACCGCACATCTCGTCGAGAGTTTTATCGCCCGAAGAAACCCGCACGTTTGAAGACTTTTGAGTTAATCGCATCGCCCCCAATGGGAAAATATTAATTCCGTCATTAGTCATAGTAAAAGGATATTCGCCCTTCATGTGAGTTGTACCCCGCAACTTCAAAATTTCGATGGTGCGGCGGCGGCGTTCTCCTTCCAATACGTTGCGAACAATCACCACATTATCCGACACAAACTCTTCCACCCCAAACCGCGCCACCGGGCCGTATTCTTCCACCCGTTCCGTAGTCATAACTGTAGTTGCTCCTACTTGTTTGAGGCGCGCAACTAAGCGAAAAATTTCTCGGCGCACCACCGATGCAGCATCGTACTGCTGAAATACGGCTGTCACCGAATCTATAGAAACCCGCTTGGCTTTGTATTTGCGAATGGCGTACTGAATTCGCTCGATTAAGGCTGATAAATCAAAATTTCCTACGATATCTTGACCTTCCGGATCGGGGGAAGCGTCCAAAATAAATAGCTTGCCTTCCTCGATTAACTGTGCCAGATCCCAACCGAAACTGCAAGCATTTTTAATAATATCTGTCGGAGATTCTTCAAAAGTTACGAACACTCCCGCTTCGTCAAAATGGGTAATTCCATTATAGAGAAATTGTACGGCAAATAAAGTTTTTCCCGTTCCTGACGTGCCGCTGACTAGGGTGGTTCTGCCGAGTGGCATTCCGCCGTGACTGATGTCATCGAAACCCTCAATCATCGTGCGAATTTTTTCAACTCCTGGCGTTACCAATCCTTTTCGTTGAACCGTTTGACTAATTTCATTCATGTCGATTTTTGTCAACTCTCAGTATTCTTTAGTTGTCACTCATTAACCGCGGATCGTGAGTCTTTGTACCCAGCTTTTAGTTTTGGCTCTTGCTCAATAACTAATGACTGCTGACTGCTGACTAATGACCCCCCCCAAAAACCGATACCGTGCGACGTACTCCTGTTGTGGAAAGATAAAAATTTTAGACTTTTGTTCAACCTCCCAGATTCATCTGTTGAGTAAACCTAAAATCTAAAATCGTTCGACGATCGCGGGACTCGACGCTTCGACGCTCGCCCTCGCCGAACGTTTGACGCCAAACCGAAGTCTCAAATCTAAAATTGACTGACTCTTACCTGATTATCTTATGAATTCATGTCTTCTTCGCGAAGTTCTTCATAGAGCAAATCTAATCCTATCAGAACTTTCTCGCGATCGGACAAATCGCCAATAATTTTTCGCACCGGCGGCGGCAGGATTTTTGCCAGCGTCGGGGTTGCCAATATTTTGTCCTCTTCTGCTAGCTGAGGATTTTTGAGAACATCTATGACTTTCAGCGCGTAGACTCCTTGAAATTCTTGTTCTAGGATGTCCTTTAGGGTTTTCAAAGCTCGCACTGAGTTGGGAGTATTCCCCGCAACGTACAGCTTCAGAACGTAGGTTTTCTTCAGAGGACTCATGAACTTTTTAAAATGTTGAGTATTAGTTGTCAGATGTTAGTTGTAGTTGTTATTTGTCAAAAATCCGCTGTTCTTTGTTATTTTATAATAATTGCTGCCTCGCGCTCGCGCGGCCGTTGGTCGGCTCCTTTCTTTTTTGTTAGATTCTACCTTCTACCTTTTCTTTCTTAAATTATGCCGAATCCCTGCTACATTCTACCTTGAGATGTCTCTTTCGGAATCGATCGCCGATACATCTCGCACATATGAGCGATCGCGTCAATCAGGGTCAAGCGGTAATCAAGCAATATTTCCTCGCTGCGGCCTTCTAATTTTAGCTGTTTAGCAAACTCGTCCATCAATTCCATGTGAATTTCTACAATTTGAGTCACGGGAACGTCAGCAAAAAAAGCCAAATTCACAAATTCATCTATTTGATTGTTGACCGCAGCATCTTGAGAAAAATAATTCAAAACGATGCCGCGATAACTAGACTTGAGTTGCTCCAAAAACTTTTGCTTCTCTGGGCCCGACAGATTTCTCAAAAAAATCTGGGAATTTCTTTTATAATACACACCTAAGTATCCTAATCGCTCCCGTAATTTTTCCGCCAGCCGCCGCTGCTGTCGGCTGAGCAAACTTTGAGCAGTCAATTGGGCTGTCGCATCAACCGTTACGGATTGGTAATTGACAGGAACCGGAGTTGAAAGTTTCAGAAAGTGTGCGATCGCCCGATCGATACCGGCAGCTATTTCGCTCGATCGAGAGATTGCCAGTTGCACCTCAGCAGGGTGATAAAAAAAAGCACAGCTTTCGTCTTGACTCTTGTTAGCGGTACTGGCTGCAGCCTCAAAACCATCTGAATATGGTGCTTCGGGCCTGCCATCTACCGGCGCGTGAGGCGAAAAAATTACAGCAGGCAAAAAGAGCGATCGTTCTTGCAGCTTGCCCAGAAGCGATCGCAGATCCCCATCCACCTCCAAAACCAAACAATCAAGGTGATAATGGTGCTTAAGGAACCCCAAAAGCTCCACTGCCGACTTAATGTGCGTTAAAGTATAGCGTTCGGCTCTCAAAAGCTCGATCGCAGAGGCTGCGATTTCCTCAGAGCGGACAAAAATACCGATAGACAGTTGAGGAAGCAAAGCTGTAGGTGTACCACCTAAGTTGCCTGAAAGTGCTGGATCGCTCAGAGTTGATATCTCCTTTACAAAAAACTTAACATTTTAACAATCATCTCAACATTTATTTTAACCAATCTTAACCGCAAAATAAGTGATGCGCTTCTAGCAGAGGAAGAATCAAAGTCTACTCCGTGGTTTTTGTGTCAAGCACCCTGAGCGTGATTTCTGCAATTAAGCTTAAGCCTTAAAATAATTGCTAGTCGCCTCAAATCAGGAGTAGGCATCGAACTCCCCGGTCTCGGTGCAGATACCGAGCCTGATAGCGAACTGATATAAAACAAATAAGATACAGAAATTCGCAGCTACATTGAGCATCAAAAATATTACTGCTCTCGCGAGCAGACTCTCAGGTTTGTTATGCCAGTCACCACCCCCAGTATCAAAAATTTTATCGAGCCAGTGCCGGTGTGCCTCCAAACGGCTGCGCTAGAATCGCTGCAGTCAATTTTCAGCTCCTGCAACTGCGATCGAGTCGCAGTAGTCAACGAACAGTTACAGCCGCTGGGATTAGTGTACCTCCGCAGCCTTTGGGCCCGCGCGGCCGATCGCACAAACGACGGGCAGCAACCTTTGTCAGAAAGCTCGATCGCGATCGAAGCAGTCAGGGCATTACCCGCCGCTATGAGCGTCAGCGAATTCTGGCAGTACCTGCAAACAGAGGAACAGAACACCCCAGCCCGGCCAAACCGTCAAACCGCAGGCATTTCATCAAACAACCCGATCGCCCTCACAGATGCCAGCGGTCAATTTTTAGGAATGCTAGACAGCCTGAGCCTGCTGCAATTCGCCGCACTTAACAGCAGCTCTCTCAGCAGCCTCCCAGAGCAGGCAACAGCCGTCAAAGAAATCGAATTAAGGCCGGTTTCCGAAGCCATCGCCACGGCCCTAGGCGCTCAAGTGCGCTTTCTAGAAGCAGGATTGAAACCTTCGGAAAACCTGAACTCCCTAGTGGAACTGTTGGAAAAACTGCCCCTGCCCCTGAGATTGCAAACCCCTACCGCACAAATAGTCAGCCAAAACGCAGCGTGGCGGATTTTGCTGGGAGCAGGCCCAGAACCAGTTCCAGAACCAGCAGCAAATTTGGGTAAACACTCGCCCCGCAAACCAAGCCCTTTAACAAGCGAATACAATAGCGTGCAGTTAGAGGCCATCACCAAAGAGTCCAGGAGCCTAGTAGGAGCAAGTCGATCGGACGATTCCCTGCGGGATAGCTTCGCCGCGCGTGATTCAACCGCAGCCACCAGTTGCCCGCTGCCCCTGTACGGTGCCGCCTCCCCCTCAACCTTAACCGCTCCAGCTTGGTGTCCTATGGCCGGCAAACCAGACACCTACATTTGCGAGTGCCCCGTACAAAAAGGTCAAGAACGGATCTGGCAATTTGTCAAACAGCCGCTCTCAGACAAGCTAATTTTAGTAATGGGACAAGATGTCACCGAAGAACATTTAGTCGCCAAAGAACTAGCAGCGAAAAACGCAGATTTAATCCACCTCAACCGACTAAAAGACGAATTTTTATCCTGCATCAGCCACGAACTAAAAACCCCGCTCACCGCCGTCCTAGGTTTGTCCAGCCTCCTCAAAGATAAATTGATCGGAGAACTCAACGATCGCCAAACACGCTACGCCAAACTAATCCATAAAAGCGGGCGGCATTTGATGACAATAGTTAACGACATTTTAGACTTGACCCGGATGGAAACCGGGCAGCTAGAACTAATTCCCGAACCGGTCGAAATAGCATCAACCTGCCAAAGAGCCTTTGAACAGGCAAAACAACTGCAACAGCAAGAAGAAAAAAACCCTCCCGTTCCGAGCACAACGGACGGTACAGCAAACGCAGAACCATCCGCCCAAATAGAATTTACACTCGAAATAGAACCGGGACTGAGCCACTTAATTGCCGACGAACTGCGACTGCGGCAAATGCTAGTTAACCTCCTTTCCAACGCCCTAAAATTCACCGAACTCGGCGGCAAAATCGGATTGAAAGTAAATGTTTGGGAAGGCTGGATCGCATTCACAGTTTGGGACACTGGCATCGGCATCCCCGCCGACAAACAGCACCTAATCTTTCAGAAATTCCAACAGCTAGAAAGCCCCCTCACCAGGCGCTTTCAAGGAACCGGACTGGGACTGGTACTAACTCAACGCCTAGCTCGGCTCCACGGCGGAGACGTTTCGTTTATTTCCTCCGAAAACCAAGGCTCTCAATTTACCCTGCTGCTGCCACCAAATCCTCCGGGAAATAGGAGTGAAGAAGTGCCGGCATCGGGATCTGCCGAGGAAGAATTATTAAAACCCCAATATCAGATTCCGATCGCCAATTCTCGCTCTCGTTTAGTATTAATAGTCGAAGCAGTTCCCAAATATATCGAAGATTTAACCAACGTCATCTCAGGTTTGGGCTACCAAGTAATAGTCGCCCGTTCCGGCACCGAAGCGCTGGAAAAAGCTCGCAGGTTCAGTCCCGAAGCGATTTTCCTCAACCCGCTGCTGCCACTGCTGTCGGGTTGGGACGTGCTGACGCTGCTCAAAAGTGACCCGGATACCCGATCGATTCCGGCGATCGTCACGGCCACCAGAGGCGAAAAAGAACGGGCCAGTGTCAACAGGGCCGAAGGCTTTTTGAGCTTGCCGGTGGAAGAACCCGCTTTGCGGCGGCTGCTGGCAGACTTGATCGGTCACAGTAATGCTAGTAGCCCCAAAGTAAGGAGTTCTTTAACCGTGTTGTGGCTCAGCCCGCAAAACAGTTCGTCTCAAGGTTCCGCTTTACTGCTCAACCCCAACTACTGCCGGGTTTTAGAAGCAGACGACCTCGGCCAAGCAGAACTCGTGGCCCGAATTTGGCGGCCCGACGCGATCGTCTTAGACGGTACAAGTCAACTGCAAAACCCATTAGCTTTTATCGAACAGTTAAGTCGGTCTCGAAATTTGGGTTCTCTCCCCTTGGTGACTTTAGAACCCACTACTACGCAACTGGCAAATCAAGTCAAAGGATTGTCGGTATTTCCCTGTTTGGCTACCCGCAGTCCCGACGACAGTGAAACTTCAGGTACCGGGTTGGTGGCCAGTGCATTGTGGCAAGTGATTCAAGTTGCTGCTGGCATGAGTTGGAAGCCCAGCATTTTATTTGCCGACATTTCGACTTTACCCGATTTGCACTCCTCTTCTGGGGGGAACCCGACGGAAGAATTGGAACATTGCGATCGATCGACAAATGCCGAGATTCCCCTCCCCAATTCCCAGTTTTCTACTCCCAACTTTCAAGCTTTGATCCAGTACATCCACACCGCAGGATTTCGAGGGTCGATCGCTCCCTGTTGGACAGAAGTTTTGCAGCAGTTGCAATATCAAAGCGTTGACTTAGTTTTGCTGTGTTTGCGAGATGCCCCATCAGAATCAACCGCTATGCTGCAGGCGCTGTCGAACCTGCGCCAAATGGCAGTAAAACTGCCAATTTTAGTCTGGGATTATCGGTCTGCTGTAAATTCGGAATCAGAGGCGATCGACTTTCTACTGCAAGAAGTATCTGCCAAAATTTTGCCTTCTTCCTTATCGGCAGCACAATTGTTAGACAAAATTCAACAGGCTTTATTAACTCACTCAAGTTATTGAAAATGAAGAATTTACCAGGTTTGTAGTGCGGAATTAACTCGTTTATAAATCAGTAAAAATAAACTATTATTATGAGCTAAAACATAATTTTGTAGAGCTTTAACTGACAACCGCGAAGCCTTATTTATTAACTGATTCAAGTTGCTAATAACTCAGAAGTTTGCCTAGTGGTAGTGAGGTAATCAGTCGTGTCTAAAACAGTGAATAAAAACGACAAGCCTGAATGTAAACATAATTTGAGAAGTATTTAAATGAAAACCCAGAAGTGTTCCGAGTCAAGAAGCAATATCAAAACTTAAAAATATGAGTTATTATAGGCGATCGAGAAACCCTTATATTTTTTTCTGGGGCTGTACAGTGCCTAATCGCATTCCTTTAATATCTCTGCTACTCGCACTCGGTTTGGGGGCAATGCCCGAGCCTGCTGTTGCACAGGCACTCCTGCCTTACACCCTGCAAATCGACTCGGCCCAACTCGAACAAACGGCCTTGAGCCTTGCAGAAGAAGCCGTCCAGCTAGCCAGACTCCAGCAGTACCAACTAGCGGTACCCAGAGCCGAACTCGCCACACAGTTAGCCCCCAAAAATGCTCAAACTTGGACTTTGTTAGGTAGCTTGTACCTTCAAGTCGAGCAGTTTGACAAAGGCATTGAAGCTTTGGGGCAAGCTCAATCTCTGTCGCCAGAAAATCCATCAATTAAATTTGTCTTGGGAGAAGCTCACTTTCGGAAAGCAAACTATGAGAAAGCAGCCGAATACTTGCAAGCAGGATTGAAACTAAAACCAGACACTCCAGGCGCATTATTTGATTTAGGGAATGCTTTTTATAAGCTAAAGCGGTTCGATCAGGCGATCGCCCAATACGAAAAAGCCTTTGCTTTAGAAAAAAACCTGTGGCCTGCTGTCAACAATATCGGATTAGTCAAATACGAAATGGGAGATGTTGATAGCGCCATCAAACGCTGGCAAGAAGCGATCGCGATCGACGACAAAGCAGCCGAAGCAATGCTAGCTTTAGCAGTAGCATTGTACACCAAAGGTGACAAAGCAAAAGGCTTAGCGATGGGAGAAGCAGCTCTGAAACTCGACAAACGTTATGCTACGGTAGAATATCTCAAAGAAAACCTCTGGGGCGATCGTTTAATCGCAGATACGCAAAAGTTGCTAGCCACTCCTGAAATGAAAGCAGCACTGGCTAAAATTCAAGACGCCCCACCCCCTCCCCAAATGTCGCCTTAATTGTAGTTAAGTTTGTAGTGAGGACTTCAGTCCTCAAAGCCTTTTTTAACTGAGAACCAACTATCTTATTCACGACTAAGACCAAAAAATAGTTGAATACGTTATGGGTAGGGGTAAGGTGCGCGCACAGCGCACCCTACAGATAGAGTTGGTGGGTAAGTTTTATTATTGCCACGAAGCAGTCGCTGTCTTCAATTCTCCAATCTAAAATCTAAAATCTAAAATCTAAAATCGCATGACCCCCCTAAGCTGGACAGAATTAGAAGCCCTCACAGACTTTGAAGTCGATCGCACAAACGGTCCCACCAACGCTCAATCCCGCTTGCGCCTCTTCGGTAAAACCGAATCCGATGTGCGAGTCACTCTGTACCGCGACAACCATGCTTGGTGTCCCTACTGCCAAAAAATCTGGCTGTGGCTAGAAGAAAAACAAATTCCCTACCGTATTGACAAAGTTACAATGTTCTGCTATGGGGAAAAGGAAAGCTGGTACAAGCGCAAAGTGCCATCGGGAATGCTACCGGCGATCGAACTAGACGGCCGCATCATCACCGAAAGCGATGATATCTTAATCGCGCTGGAACGAGTCTATGGCCCCTTGGGTTTGGGCATGGAAAACCCCGCAGTAATACCCCTGCGGCGGTTAGAGCGACTGCTGTTTAGAGCCTGGTGCTCTTGGCTGTGCTACCCAGCAAGTTCAGCCAAAGTAGAACAACACAACCGCAACCAATTTATCAGCGTCGTCACCCAGGTAGAAAAGGCCCTGGCTAGCACTCCGGGGCCTTATTTCCTCGATGAATTTGGCACTGCGGATGTCATCTTTACGCCCTACGTTGAACGGATGAATGCCAGTCTTTACTACTACAAAGGCTACTCGATGCGGGAAGAAAACCCGCGCTTTGCTGACTGGTTTGCGGCGATGGAAACCCGCCCTACCTATCGTGGCACTCAGAGCGATTTTCACACCCACGTCCACGATTTACCACCTCAGATGGGCGGGTGTTATGAAAACGGCGAACCGCAGATGCTACTCAACAAAGCCCGCGTGGATAATGGGCCTTGGGCTGGACTCCCGGATGTGATGTATCCAGAACCTGAAACCTCCCGCGCTGAAGCACTTCACCGCGTCATTAAGCACCAGCGCAACATCGTTCGAGTCAATCCTGCTGATGACAAGTTATTCGATGAGGCTTTGCGTTGTGCTTTAACTTTGATGATGACTGGCGAAGTTTGTATGCCGCCGGCTGGTTCTGATGCGGCTTTGCGGTATTTGCGCGATCGGGTGAATGTGCCCCGCGATATGTCGATCTACGCGGCCAAGCGATTGAGGGAAGCGTTGGAGGAAACGGCGGCTTTGGTGGGTGATGGCCAAGGTTCTCCGATTCTGCTGAAGCATCGGCGAGACCAAGATCCGGCTAATTTTGTGTATAGCGATCCTAAATGAATTGTTTAATTGTTGTAGGGGCAAACCCCCCGTGGTTGCCCCGATCCGTGGGGGTAGGCACGGGGAGTAGGGGTAGCACTACCCCTACATATTTGTACTGATTTAGGATTGCTATAGGGGGCGTCTGGTGGATTTGCTCAAAGATTTCTACAAAGACGACATTACAAATTTGTAAGGTACGATCGAATTATTTCCTAGACTGTTTCAGAGGCTATGGGTATGGTTTCAGTATCCAACAACCAACCAATTATTATTCGTACAGAGCGCGGACTGACAATTTCAGGTACGCGCATCACTCTCTATGATGTGATGGACTACTTGACGGCTCAATATCCCCCGAAGTTTATCCGTTCCTTGTTTGACTTAACAGAGGATCAAATTAACGTTGCTTTATCCTACATTGAGGCAAATCGTGCAGAAGTCGAAGCAGAATATCAAGTTGTTTTAAGGCAAGCTAAGGAAATTAGGGAGTATTGGGAAGAACGCAATCGCGAACATTCAGCCCGCGTTGCAGCGATGCCACCCAAACCAGGTCGAGAGGCTCTTTGGGCCAAACTTCAAGAGCAGAAAGCCAGACACGAAGTAGAAGCATGAATTTTCTTATAGATCACAATCTCGGAGGTCATGCAGAGATTTTATTAGGAAATATTGCGAGTCAAGGCTGGTTAAATCTACTCCCAATTCGTTTTGTCACTTTCAAGCAGATGAATTTGTCGATCGACAGTAACGATCGAGTTGTTTGGCGACTTGAGAGCGGCAAATCAGATGATTTTGCTTACTGCAAACCGCAGCATGAAGGGTGAAGACTCCCTGGAACAGGTGATCCGAGAAGAAAATACAGTGGATTCCCTACCTGTGATTACGATTGGAGATGCCGATCGATTTTTAGCCGATCGAGTCTATCGAAATCGTTGTGTCGATCGTATTCTGGAAATCTTGCTGGATATCGAAACCTGGATGGGCGTTGGTCGTCTTTTTGTTCCGTAAGGTGAGTAAATAGAATTGTGCTACCATTTGTAGTATTGAAAGTGGCATAAATAGTTTTACAATAATTATGAAAGTATCTATCTCTTTGCCAGATGAGCTAGTGCGTTACATTGACGATCGTGTAGAAAATCGCAGTCGGCTAATTGAGCTTTTATTGCAAGCATGGCGCAAACAACAAGAACAGCAGGCAATGGTGGAAGCCTGTTTATTGCTGGATGAACTGAGTGATGAATTAAGCGATGAGGATGAAGCATGGCAGCAAGCAGCGATTACCGACTGGGAAGCATCTGGGTCGTGAATTTCGATCCCTCAGTCGGTACAGAAATCCGCAAGACTCGACCGGCGGTAATTATTTCAGGAACTGCTTTTAATCAACGCAGTAAAGTTACAGTTCTGCCCATCACTTCTGCTGTTCCAAACGAGCATTTACGGCCCATTGTTTTGCCAGTAATTCCTTCGACTCTCAATGGTCTGAGTACCGAGAGTTTTATCGTGTGCGTCGATCCGATGACGTTTGATAAACGCAGACTTGTGCGCTGTCTTGGGCAATTGGAGTTGCACCAAATACCAGAAATTAAACAGATTTTGGCTCGATATTTAGAAATTGAAGAGTAGGGGAATGCAAAAGCTGGGGGGTGACAAATATAGCATCGAGTGACGCAGGATTTTTAGAGGGTTAAAAAAATCCTACATTGCGGCCTTTGGTCTCAGTGTAAGCGGGATAGAAAACGGGAATTTTGAGTTTTTATTCGGTGAACATTGTGGCGACCATGAGTATATTTGTCCTCATATTTGCGGTTTAAACTATAAAAATGTGACTCGATTGTTGGCATCAATGTGTATATATTTTAACTTTTGGAGTTGAGATATTATTTTTTCTTGTTCAGACTCAGAAATTCCGCCTTGAAATTGAAACATGGCGGCGATTGAATTCTTAAGTGAGCTTATTTTGGTGGGCTTTAATTTTATGAGCCTTTCAAAAACATATTCAACTACTTCCGAACTATTTAGAGGTGTCGAGAAGTCTTTCCGGTTCTCTTCAATTGGGTGTTGGGCGTTTTGAGTTTCCTCTTCTTTTCTGGCTAGCTGTATCAGCAGTTGCGCCAAACGCAACTTGTCCCTGTATCCAAGCTGCTGGCATAAGCCAGCTATCTCATCATAAGTCATCACAGCTTTCATTTGAAAATTCTGATCGCGGGATAACTGCCGCTGTTTAGCCAATTCAGGATTTGACATAAAACAACCTTGAATTCATTTTTCCATCTTACCACTCCCCCAAAGATTCGACTAAACCCTCCAAATCCTCTGCATCATCGCAGCAAATTCGATAAACTCGATCGCCCCGCCGCCGACATCTACCTGCAACTCGTCAACAAACACCAGTGTGCCAAATCCACAGAGGGCATCGCCCCGCACCCTCGCGGAACTCCAAATCTACTCGCAACTCCTCGCAACTCCTAGAGTGGGAAAAATACCCCATCCTCATTTTCTACGAAAACGCGATCGCCACTACCCAAGGTTTTAGCCAAACTTTTCTGGATGCCCTCACACGCTTTAAAGGTTGCCGCAATCTCTGCATATACGCATAAGTTTTAATCTTCACCATCCACCGATTATTAGCATTGCCACCTCCCTAGCAACATCCAAGACGGTAAGGACGTTCTAGATCGCTCAAACAATTGCCTGGAATTGTATTTTTACATCGACTTCTTCCTTGTTCCTTCTGCTATAAATCTACTCAGAGTGTTAATCACCTAATTTGTCTAATTTTTTATAATCTGTAAAAAGTTAAGCTTAAAAACTTAACTTTTTACGGACTGATATCTAAGCAACCTCTACGAACACACCGCTGCGAGCAAACTCCTCTTCTTCAGGACTAAAGACTGGAGCTTGATCCACAAGGTCAGGGTCAAAGTAATATGTCTCTTGTAGGAATTGTCCGCTGACGATCGCCTCCTCCAACTCCTTGATATAATCTTGGGCAACTAAGCAAGCCTCCTTGATACCTTCCTCATCCCTCTTATCCAACAGCTTTTGCAAAGTTGCTCTCACCCCTGTCAGTCGTGCCGCAGGCTTGAGCATACCGTAGAGGCGGTACATTCGATCGGTGGCAATGCTAATGTGTTTGAGGGCCTTGGCTCGTGCTAGCTCAGAGTCAATGCTGGGCCAATAACGAGTGGTGTAGAATGCTTTCTCATCCTTGTGATACCACTCCTCCGATCGCGCAATTGACGAAGAGACAGTATTGTGCAGCTTCCAGAAGAATAAGCGCAGGGAAGCGCCATCTACTACGGTCGATAACTTCGCCTCCATTGATACCTCAAAGTCATTCAGACGCGGGTCGCGCCCAAGCACGAGGTACTCTACAGGGTACATTTCCACCTCTTTATTCTGCACGACATAGGCGTTGAGATGGTGGCGGCAGTAGGGGCAGGGATACATAGTGGCAAACAGCTTGAAGAAGTCCTTGAAGATTGCCACCAGAGTTTTTTGCTGTTGGGGGGTCTTGGTAGAGACGATTTCAGCCGTAGTGTGGAAGAAACGCCACACCGCAGGGCCAATATAGTAAGGGAAGCTGACACGCATTTGTGAATTCTTTATTTCACTGCGATCGATATAAACGTCAATAAACGATACATATTGCGAGAGTTCGCCAGACTCGCGCCCAAACTCCAAGCGTTCGCGCCGTTTCTGTACCCCATTCAGGTAGTTGTGCGTCAAGCGCCATGCCTGTTTGAGCATTAGCTTCTGTTTTGGAGCGCATTTGGGAAAGTTTTCTACAACATCCGCCCCATAACGCCCAAATTCCCCTGACGTTTTAGTTGCTTCGTACCACTGGTTTAAAGCCGCTTCGTCAGGCATCGTGTTCAAGGGGATGTCTGCTGCTGTGCTGACGCTGAAGGCCGCTAGCAGCTTCGGCATAAAGTCCTCATACCAATATGCTACTGGCATCATCGCACCATCGATTTCCTCTGAGGCATCCGAGAGGATGACGCGGTTCCACTTCTTCAGGTACTCTTTTGGATCTCCTTCAGATTTGGCTGGTGGCGGTGCCATTTCCTCACTCAGTTCCATTTTTCGCAGTCGGTTGAGTTCGTTGATGGCAAGCACACCCTCGGCGATGTCACGCAAGTTGAGACTTTTCTTCTTGATGGTGATGGCAAACTCGACTCCCGCGGCAAACTTTTCCTTGGCAGTTGCAGATTTACCTCGCGCCTCCAACATGGCTTTTTGTTCGGCCAACATTTCTGGAGTTTTTTCTATAGTCTTCCAGTTTTTGATGCGATCTTGCAGTCTGGCATATTCATCTTCGAGCGATTTAACTACTGCATCCAATAAAGGGTTGCACGCCGACTCTACTACACCTAATCCTTTATAAAGCCCGATCGCACATCTGACAAATTGCACAAAATCAACGATTCTGTAGGGCAAGTTTCTCACGCGCAGGTGAGTCTCGTGGTTTGCGGAAAAACTCTCGCGGAAACTGCGGTAGGCTGCTCCCTGGATCAGACGAAACAAACCAATCTGCATCTGCAAGCGGGAGGTACCGCGCTTCTTATCAGCTTGTGGGTGTTGGGCGAGTAGTTCTTTTAGCCGCGCTATTTCTGGATTGCTGTCGGTAGGTGCTTCTTGTAGATTAGGTTCAATAGTCGCAGAAGCTGCCTCATTGATAGCAGTTGCTGTAGTTGCGATCGCAGCGGCTGTACTATCTGAAATCTCGGTTGTCTGTGTGCTGACAACCGGAACCGGCGAGTCTTGATATCCGGTTGTGAGCTCTGACTCATCGGGTACCAGTTTGCAGAATTCCTTAAAGTCAATTGAGGCATCGCCGTCATGGTCTACCTCTTTGATGATCTCATCGAGCTCTTGCTCTGTCAGCCCAAACTGGCTCATCACGCCGTGCAGCTCGTCTCTGGTGATTTGACCGCTACCGTTTTCATCAAATACACTAAATGCCATTTTGAGACGACTCTGGCGATCGCCTTGCTGGGACACCATCAGCATTTTGAATTCATCAAAATCGATACTGCCCGACAAGTCTACGTCCACTTCCTTGATCATGTCGCGCAACTCGGTTTCGTTAGGACTCTGGCCGAGCGATCGCATCACTTGACCCAGTTCTTCTGATGAGATAGCACCGCTCCCGTCCCCGTCAAATACTTGGAATGCTTCCCATAACTTTGCCACATCTTCTTCAGTCATGACTTTTTTTTCAATCTGCACAGATGTCATCACTAAATCCTCCCTGAGTTTTTTATTTGCTGTCTATTGATTATGACCAATATACTTTAATTCCTGATGAGTTACGCAACGGTATTGTCAAATCCCAGGGGGTTGCCGATTTCTCCCACTTTGGCTTGTGACAGTTGATCTATCAGTTTGATATTACTCCCAGTAATTTTCCCAATCATCCTGAAAAGCTTCCCGTAATCTCTGCATATACGCATCAGTCTTAATCTTCACCATCCACAGATTATTAGCATTGCGGCCTCCCTTGCACACAACACCTTCATCCACACCGTATTTCTCCTTGCGAACATCATCCATAAACTTGCCCGTCAGTTTGCCGCGATAAATCACTCGCGCAATATTTAATTTACCAAAATCCTGAATAAACCGATCGGGAACAACCATACCGCCCTCAGTTTCCACATCAAAAAGCACCAGTTGTTTGCGATCGTCCTTTTTGTGCTTTCCCGCAAACGAGTTAGCACCAAAAAACTCTGTAAGGAATGAGAATTAAATAACTTCCACTCTTGAAAGTGGGATGGGCGTCCCGCCCGTCCAAAAAGGACGGGCGGG
>NZ_JAUBTI010000082.1:0-30928 GCF_036702415.1 Microcoleus sp. D3_18a_C4
CCTTATTCTCTCCCGGCGCGGTGGCTCTAGTTCTTCTTTTGCCACCGTTCTCATCTTTATTTAGTCTAAACGACAGTGAATTAGTTCTTTGACTTTACCAATTAGGCTGTCGCCGCTAATCTTAAATTCTTCCACTCTGACTTTTTCCTCTGTGGCAAATTCTGAGGCAAATACATGAGTTTCAACTGTTGGGTTGGCTGAATTCCCTGCCGCTGCTGTTTCGTCTTGTAGAATTGTTACTTGTTGTTCTAGTTGTGAGTTCATTTTGTGTAAGGGCGGGTGAAAACCAGCCGTTTAATTTCTATACTCTTATCTTCGGCGATCGCACTTGGGAATGACAGGCAAGGAAACCCTACAATCTGCATTCGTACTTTCCACCCCCGCCTTTTTACTCAAAAGATTATTTTTGTGGCGTTAGATCGGGGCGGATTTATCTCTTCCTAAAGGTAGAGAAGATCTTATTGAAACTGCCCGTCTCTAGATACAAGTAAGGTGCCTATGCCAGCCATTTCAAGGTGGCTGCTGTCTGTTGCATCTTTAAGTTGGACACCAAGCGAAGTAAAGTCAGGGAAAATTATTAAAATTAAAACTTTATATTTCTACAATGACTTCAAAAGTGATTGCTATCTAGGCACAATCAAGCTAGGGCTTGCAATGCCAGTTCTCAAAAGCACCCCAGAGATAGCGATCTCACTGGCGAAGTACAATAAAATCAGAAACGCAAACTGAGTAAATCAACGAACATCTGAATCAAGATATTAAGCTTGCAGGTTTAGCTCAATTGCTGGGCATGAGTCAATTTCATTTCAGCCATCTGTTGAAGCAGTTGATAGGCACATCTCCCTAACAATATTCGATCGCGCAACGGGTAAAACGGCAGAAGCAGTTGTTGAAATAAAAAGAGCGATCGATTAAGGAAGCGCGATCGCAGCTATTTGACATAAATAGTTTGAGCAGTAGAGAGAATTTCAAAGGCGGCGAATCCAGTTGGAACTGCGATCGATCGCCCGTTTACTGATTAGATCGACTCGTCTACTTAGCACTGCTTCGAGTTCTTCCTGCATTTGGGCGCGATCGAGTAAACTCCAGTCGGCCGTGGGGGCAAAAGCCACTAGGATATCGATGTCGCTGTCTGCATGAAAGTCGTCACGAAGGATCGAACCAAAGAGCGAGAGTTCGATGATTTGCCACTGTTGGCAGAATTTGGTGATTTGGTCAATTGGTAGGGCGATCGGTTTTCATTCAGCCTCTTTACTTATTGACTAAATATTTTGCTTGAGAATCTTCGTCAAGCAGCATTCGTCGGCTCAAGTTGGACTTTTTTTGCTTCCAATCGATAGCGTTCCTCGTCTGCTTCTAATTTTAGGAGTTCCTGATGATTCTGACAGTAATGAATCGCCTCATAGATAGCAGACAGGGGTAAATCCCAATTTTTGGCAGCTTGTTCGGGTGACATCCCATTGGCAGTCATGTCTCGCCAAATAGTCGATGCCAGTAATTTACGTCCCTTAATGTAAAGTTGTTTGCGCCAAGGATGAGGACGTGCAATTAAATATTGCCAATTCTCGATTTCTGGTGTACTTTGCAGGGATTGAACGATCGCACTTAGCAGGGCAAGGCGATCGCTGACTGATAGTTGGCTGGCTTTTTCTTTAAGCTCTTGCAAGGACATAAAAAAATACTCCAACAAAGGTTGGTATCTAAATTATAGTACATTGGAAGGCGTGGACGATCCAGATTGACATAAACCTTTTGAGCATCAGGATAGAGAAGAACTTCATACATACGATTTGCACAGTTCAGATTCATATTGCTCTCGGTCAAACTTAAATGGTCCTAGACTATATTGCCAATCACGATGAAACTGACCAAAATCTGCCCACTCAACAGTAGATTCATTAAGTGCGATCCTAACCTGCATAAACCAGCACTGAATCACCCCACAAGTGCAACCTAAAACAATCGCTTTCCCAGCCTGTGGATCGTTAGATTGCAACTCAAATCCACAATGCCAAGGCTCGTCGAGCAAGTTTCGTGAGGGCAGCAGAATCCTAGAAGGTGGTAAGTATAAGTAATCTCCCGGTGGAAAATCTGATTCATCAATAGTCTCTCCTGCCGATCGCCGCTCCTGAATCTCTGCTCTAACAAGTGGTTCTTCAACTTGGCGCACTAATTCTATTAGCGGTTGATGGTTGATATGAATCTCAGCTACATCAAGTTTATTGCCTAATGTCCAAGGCAAAGATGTTCGATTAATTCGCACTTCAAAGCGATCGTAATTTGGCATTTTAATATTATCGATATCGCTCATGTTATTAAGGTTGATATCTAGACATATCAAGATACTGTGCAAAGTAAGTTTCTATTTTTTGAGGCTTTAGCTCATTTATTAATAGTGAATTTTCATGAATTAATCCAAACATTTTAGATGTTAAAATTGCGATATATAAACCATCTTCATCTAACTCTCTAACTACATAAATTATTTCCTCTGACTGAGCGTGTGCTAATAAGTTGTTTGCTGCTAGCAAAGTTTTCGCTGTGACAAAATTCCACTTGTCAATAGTACGTGTAGCAAATGAATTTACTGCTGAGGGACAAATAAGGTAGTCAACTTCATTAAGCCTTAAAAAGGAATCACCATTATCTGCTTCAAACTCATCAATGTCATTGACGATCGCACCAGCTCTTTCTAAAATAGGTTTGAGTTCCTCAAGTGCATAGGCGTAAACACATTCGGATAAGTCTTCTCTGCTAAGGAAGCAAAGACTGTATTGAGGATGCGGAGCGTCTAACCACAATAAGCCTTCGTTGATATATACTCCATCGCTTTCTGTCACCGTATCTAAAGAATCGTATTGGTATTTTCCATCGAACACCCAAGGTGAGGATGTTTGGATTGAAAGCCTCTCCAATATTTCGATCGTTTCCGATTCTTCATATCGATAGAATCCTAGCTGTTTAAGCTGACTCAGTAATTCTTCCATGACTTGCTGTAAATGAATCGGTTTAATATCAAAACAGGAAATTAAATACCGTAAGTTTGAGCGGGAAGAACATAACGAATAACTGCCCCTTCATTCTCAATTTTTATAGCAGATTGCCACAACATTTCTTCAGACCATAAAGGTTCATGGTAGTACAGAGTCTCTAAGGACAAGCAAGACAGATTCTCGTCGAGTATTTCTTCTGACGATAAAGGTTCGCGGTAAGATAAATCGTTAGGAATATCTCCCGACCAAGGAGGCGGCGGCTCGCCTCTAATGTCTCTATAGTCCTGATTGGTGAATTGTTTTTCTCTCCATTTCACTGCTCGATCGCAGTACAAATCTGTTGCGCCGAGAAACTCGCCTTTTTGGGCAAAAATTTCGATAAACCTAGCATTGTTTTCCCAACCATCATCACACAACCCTACAACAAACAAAAAAAATGTGTCTTGTTCAGCAATCGGAATTTTTACGAGAGATAATTCACTAAGAGTCCACTGGGAATACCAGAAGTGACGGTCGAAAGCATCAGTAACAGTTTGAGGGATATTCTGCTGTATTCTCTCAATTTCTATACAATCGAAACCTGAAGAAACAGATATTGCTAACAATTTAAGACGGGCAATTTTTTGATAGATTGGGCAAACGTCAGGGCATTTATTGTGGACTACTGTCTCGTATAAAGAAGTCTCAGCGTTCGCTTCGCAAAACAGCTCGTAAAAATGCCTAACTGCTAGTTTTCTTTCATCTAAATTCATCACTGGAAACCTGAGATGATAATTGAATCGGAATAGAAAATATAAAACAACAATCGCTCAACATTTAGCTCTAACTTAGAGTTAGATCGAAGATGCGGTACAAGACGCAATACGATTCCGAAATAATGCAATTAATACACGCAACACCATGCTACACTAAAGTGAAGTTAGGTAAATGACTTTCTATACTGATGACTATTTTTACTCTGCGATCGATCAAAAAAGACTTCGGCATCAAGGAACTCTTGACAGATGCCAGCTTCAGCCTGGATGAAGGCGATAAAGTCGGACTCATCGGCACAAACGGTTCCGGGAAATCAACGCTGCTGACAATGATTGCGGGTATGGAGTCGATGGTTTACTGATTAAATTGATCGCTCTTGTTGCTGGGCTGACTAACTCGCCCTCACGGTTCATAGACTTGACTGCGATGAGCGATCGCCACAACAAATACCTGCACCACTTCATCGTCGATCGAGTAAATCACTCTGTAGTCCCCGATTCGGTAGCGATAGTACCCTGCATAATCTCCTTTGAGGGCTTTAATGTTAGGGTGCAACTGAGGAGTTTGTTCTAACTGCTCCAAACATCGGGCAATTTTCTTCGCTAGGGCTGTGTCAGCATTGACATAAACCTTTTGAGCATCAGGATGGAGAAGAACTTCATACATCGGAGCGAAGACTTCTCCAGGTTGTGTAATCAGTTTTAGGAGTTGCTTGATTTTGCTTAACTCGCTCTAGCAATCCAGAAATTTCCAAAAGTTCTTGAGTTGCAGCTTCGCTTTCAGCATTTGCTAAGTAAGCCGCAAAATCAGCAAGCACCTGTAATCGTTCTGGTGATAGTTGCTTGAGTAAGTCATTAAGCTGGCGGTGTAACTCTGCGGGTGATATCAAATCTGCTGAGGATCGATCGTTCATTTGGGAATTATCCGTGCTTTTTTCCTCATTTTACCGCCTAGGTTTTTTGTTTGTCAATCTCCTCGTCATACCCAATTTAGTGTTTTGTATGAAATAATGTAAAAAAGCGGTTTATTCAGTTGTAATAGTAGTTAACTCACTAGCGATTAGGTAGCTCAATGATGCGATCGTCCAGGTAAGAGGATACAAAAATTAGAGCTTGTCGGATATCTTCATCCTCTAGTTCTGGAAACTCTTGATGTAGTTCTTCTCGATCGGGATAAGTTGCTAGCAGCTCGATCGCCCGACGAACAGTAAGCCGAAGATCGCGAATACATGGTTGCCCGTTCATCCGCTTTGGATTGCTTGTAATACGATCTATTTTCATTTTGGCCCTCGCCACCTCAAGATTAGTTTGGATGAAACCATATCAAGTGTCCCAGTTAAACTGAAAATCACACCTTTTTGATAGTCCTACTTCTGATATCATAGAAAAACAAAGCGTCTCGTGTGAAATCTATTTGGAACATTCACTTTTTTAGTCTAGATTGTTCCTATAATTGTATTGCAGATGCGTTACAATATATGATATAACTTAAAATACCGCAATTCGCTTATCGATGTCAAAAGTTAGGTAAATAATTTTATATACTCATGACTATTTTTACTCTACGATCGATCAAAAAAGACTTCGGCATCAAGGAACTCTTGACAGATGCCAGTTTCAGCCTCGATGAAGGCGATAAAGTCGGACTCATCGGCACAAACGGTTCCGGCAAATCAACCCTGCTGAAAATGATTGCGGGTATGGAGTCGATCGACTCTGGCGATCGCTGGGTCAATCCAGGGTCTACAATTGTCTATCTCCCCCAACAGCCGGATTTAGACGAAAATCACACTGTCTTAGAGCAAGTATTTGCTGACAGTGGCGAACAAATGGCTTTAGTGCGCGAATACGAGGAAATTTCCGATCAATTGTCCCACGGCAAAGGCGATACAGACAAGTTGATGGCGCGTCTGTCTGCAGTGTCTGAACGCATTGATGAGGTGGATGCGTGGGACTTGGAAACCAAGGCGAAATTGATTTTGACCAAGTTGGGGATTGAGGATTTTGATGCGAAAATTGCCGATTTGTCCGGCGGCTACCGCAAGCGAATTGCCTTAGCAACGGCTTTGTTGTCCGAGCCCGATGTGTTGCTGATGGATGAACCGACAAACCACTTGGATGCGCTGTCTGTGGAGTGGTTGCAGAACTATTTGAACGGCTATCGCGGTGCTTTGCTACTGATTACGCACGATCGCTATTTTCTCGATCGCGTTACCAATCGCATCCTGGAGATCGATCGCGGCGACCTTTACAATTATGCTGGCAATTACGCTTATTACTTGGAGAAAAAAGCCTTAGCTGAAGAATCCGCCGCCAGCAGTGTTCGCAAACACGCGGGTGTATTGCGGCGCGAATTGGAATGGCTCAAACGAGGGCCGAAGGCGCGGAGTACCAAGCAAAAAGCTCGGATCGATCGCATTAAAGATATGCGAGCCCAGGAGTTCAAAACAGCCAACGGCAAAGTCGAAATTGCCACAGCCGGCCGCCGGATTGGTAAGAAGGTGATTGAGTTACTGAATATCTCTAAGGCCTATGGCGATCGCACTTTAATTAAAGATTTTACCTACAATTTCACTCCAGAAGACCGGATAGGAATTATTGGCTGCAACGGTGCGGGAAAATCGACGCTGATGGATATCATCACCGGACGCATTCAGCCGGATTCGGGTACTGTCGAAATTGGCACAACCATTCATATCGGTTATTTTGACCAGCATTCAGAGGATTTGACGCCGAACGAAGACCAGCGAGTTATTGAATACTTGAAAAGTGTAGCCGAGTTGGTGCAAACGGCGGATGGGGAAATCATTACTGCTTCTCAAATGTTGGAAAAGTTTCTGTTTCCACCCAACCAACAGTATGCACCGATTAACAAACTTTCGGGCGGGGAAAAGCGCCGGTTATTTCTGTTGAAAGTCCTGATGAGTGCGCCGAATGTGCTGATTTTGGATGAACCGACAAACGACCTGGACGTGCAGACTTTGGCGGTTTTGGAGGATTATCTCGAAGATTTTAACGGCTGCGTGATTGTGGTGTCCCACGATCGCTATTTTCTCGATCGCACGATCGACATGGTTTTCGCCTTGGAGCCTGGGGGCAATTTGCGCTTGTATCCCGGCAATTATTCGGTGTATTTAGACTACAAGAAAGCCGAAGAAGCAAAGGAAATCAAAGGGCAAAAAGAAAAAGAAAAACTTACACGCACGGCTGAATCTAACAATTCAAAATCCACAAATTCCAATCAAAAAACTACCAAGGTTTCCTTCAATGAGAAGCGGGAATACGAACAATTAGAAAGTCAAATTCCGCAGATGGAAGCTGAGAAACAAGAGATTGAAAAGAGGTTGTCTAACAATGCTCCCAGCGGGTTTGCCGAGGTGAAGAAGTTATCGGATCGTTTGGCTCAGTTGACGCAGCAGATCGATCGGGCGACTGAGCGCTGGTTGGAATTAGCTGAACGGGTGGGTTAATTTAGGGTTGTCCGAGTCTTGTGTTTAGCTCCTGTTAACAATGACAGGAGCTAGAGGAATTATGAGTGAAAAAATCCCATGCTGAAACGAATATATATTGACAATTTTCGCTGTTTGGTAAATTTTGAACTAGATTTTGATGCCATTAATCTATTTCTGGGTTCTAACGGATCGGGTAAATCAACAGTTTTTGAAGTCTTGCAGAAAATCCAAGCATTAGTCAGCGGTGAGAGTAAGGTAGAAGGAATTTTCAGACCTGCGGACTTCACCCGCTGGCAAACCTTACAAATTCAGCGTTTCGAGCTAGAAATTCTCGGTAATGACGGCTGCTACACATATCAATTACAAATCGATGAGTATGGAGATAAATGTCGTGTTAGGTACGAGAGTCTGCTCTTTGATAACCAGCCTTTACTACAATTTGAATTCGGCGAAGTTCAACTCTATCGAGATGATTATTCACCGGGCCCGAAATACCAGTTTGACTGGTCGCAATCTATTCTGCCTTCATTAATGCCAAGAAACGACAACACGAAGTTAACTTGGTTTAGAGAACGGATGGCGCGATTTATCATCGTGCAAGTTGTTCCCAGCTTGATGGTTGATGAAAGTAGCCAAGAACAAATGCGTTTGAGTCCTAAGATGGAAAATTTTGTTTCTTGGTATCGCTACTTATCTGAAGACCAAGGTAAAGTTGCTGAGATTGGAAATATTTTAAGAGATGTGTTGGATGGATTCAACAATTTTAAGTTTGAGCGAGTAAGCGAAGATAATGTGGTGTTAAAACTGCGGTTTTCAAGACAAACAGATAACAGCAAGCCAATTGAATATCGTCTCAGAGAATTGTCGGACGGACAAAAAACATTAGTTGCTTTATACGCGCTGATTTACGGTACTAAATCTGAAGATTATACCTTGTGGATTGATGAACCGGAAAACTTTTTAGCCTTGCCAGAAATTCAACCCTGGCTGATTGAGCTTTATGACCTTTGTAGCGAGGGAAAACTTCAAACATTACTAATTTCTCACCATCCTGAGTTAATTAACTATCTTTTAGCTTCACCGATTGGCTATTGGTTTGAGCGTCAAAGCAATGCTGCTGTTCGACTCAAACGAATTAGCAAGGAAGTAGCGGACAATTCGGGATTGCCAGTTTCTGAACTGATTGCACGGGGATGGTTGAATGAGTCAGCGTAGAGTTCAGATTGTCATTCTCTGCGAGGACAGACAACAGGAGGTTTTTGCGCGTTATTTCCTAAAAAGGAGAGGTTTTACAGGTAGATTTCGGGCTAATATTTGTCCGAAAGGTAGCCAATCTGGAGAACAGTATGTACGCAGTTAGTATCCGGAGGAAGTGAAAGCTTATCGCCAGAATAAAAACCGGGTGGCGATTGGATTAGTTGTGTTAATTGATGCAGATACGGGTACGCTGGAAGCCAGACTTAATGAGTTAGCTAGTGTCCTTAATCAAGATAAGCAGAAAAATAGGGAACCGAATGAAGCGATCGCGATTTTTGTTCCCAAGCGCAATATTGAGACTTGGATACACTACTTGCAGGGAGAAACTGTGAATGAAGAGGATGCTTATGCAAAATTTGAGAATAATGAGGCTGTTTGCAAAACCGCTGTTGAGGATTTAGCCGATCGATGTTATTCTCAGAGCTTACCAGAAGATGCGCCGCGATCGCTTCAGGCAGCTTGTGGGGAATTACAGCGGTTGTTACCACTGTTGCAGCCATGAGTTATGAGAAAATCTGCAACCTGTTACTACTGTCAAGCAAGCTGATCGAAAGCAGCCAGGGTACCAGCCCCCGGATTCATTCGTGGGGTCGCTTTCTTCAATTCTAAAATCTAAAATCTAAAATCTAAAATCTAAAATCGATTGAGCCTCAAGTAAAGCTGTGTGTCAAAAACTGCGAAGCCCCGGAGGGTGGGGTTGACAAAAGCAGTAGAATATGCACTAAAAGTCAGGGTAAGCAAATAAGACTGGCAGCAGAAAACAGGGGCGAAAAGGCCCAAAACAGGTAAAACAAAAGTCGATCGGGCAAAGTAAGTTGGCCGAGGACTAAAAATATGGTGATGAGTGAGATACAATTGACCTGTTCTGAGCCAAGAATTGGTCAACATCACAAGTATCCTGTAGAAGTCTGAAGTTGAGAATCTCAGGGTTGTCGAGGAGCGGGAGCAAACAGAAAACTATGCCTCAAAAAGTAATCGCCAAACAGATGTCTTTGGAATCAGCGTCAGAGCCGATCGCCGTGGTTGCGACCGTCGAAACAGTGCCAGCCGAAGCAGTGGCAGTAGAGTCCTACGCCGATCGGTTGATGGACGAACTGTTTGAAGGAGTCGATCGAGCATTCGACGGCAGTGGCGGACTGCCATCCGAGCCCGTGCAGCCAGAATTCGTGGCGCTCAAGTCGATCTCGGTACCTCAAATAGTTTTGTCGCAGTTGGCACCCCCCCAGCCGCAGCGGGACGAAAAAGACGTAGAAGCGATCGCCCGCCAAGTCGCCCTAGAAACAGCCAAAAAACAGCAGTCCAAACAATCATTCGACAGAATCCTGCTGGGAGCAGCATGTGGGTCGCTGCTGCTAGTCATGGGGTTATGGCTCGCAAGCAGGTCGGGACTCGTGCGCTTGCCCGCCGCCCCTGCACCAGAGACGCCGGTAGCAAGTGGCAAAACAGCACCCGACACCCCGTTTGTCGAATACGTGCAGCGCTCCCTAGAAGCGATCGAACAAAAAAAAGCACCCCAGGCTAACCCGCAACTTGCAGCAGTTCCCGCAGCCCCCACCCCAGGGACGCTGCCGAGCATTTCAATTTCCGGCGCGCCGCCGGCAACCGCAGGTCTTTCGACAGCAGTCAACCGCATCGCTGATGCCCTAGAACAAGCCGGCGCACAGCCGGGAGCACCAGCACCCCAAATCGTAGTCATCCCTCCCCCCGCTCAGGTGACTGTGGCTCCGCCTGCTCAGGTGGCTGCTGCTCCGGCTGCTCCGGCTGCTCCGGCTGCTCCTCAAACCGGCGCAGTTTCCCCCTCGCCTGCTGCTCCAGCATCCGGTCGTGCGATCGCCGCCGCAGGCAGTCGAGATCCCGTCGCCGCTTCCCCTTCCCCCTCGGAGTCTCCCCAGCCAAAGATTTTGGCTCGCGAAACCGAACCGGCACCAGCGCCCCCAGCAGCCCAGCAATCTGCGCCCGCGCCGGAGCAATCCGCACCTGCCGCCAGCAGCGCCCCGACTTCCGCGCACACGCTGGTAGGGATTTTGGAGTTGGGCGATCGATCGGCTGCTTTGTTTGAAGTAGACGGCGTAGCCCGCAGAATTTATGTCGGCGAAAGCATCGGCGCTAGCGGTTGGACGCTGGCAGAAATCAAAAATCAAGAAGCAGTTATCCGCAAGGGAGGAGATGTGCGATCGGTTTTTGTCGGCCAAAAGTTCTAATCAGTCATCAGTTATGAGTCATTAGTCATCAGTCATTAGTTATGAGTTAGGTCATCGGTAATCAGTAACGGGCAGCGATCGGGCTGTATATGACGAGCAGTGAAAACAGTTATAATATAGGAACCGCCAAGACGTTCTTAATTGCTGAAACCATTGCTCTTATTGCTTCTTCCTTCTATCCGTTAAATCGCTTCCCAATTCGTTGCCGAACTTTCTTCTGCTATAACTAACAACTCAGGATCTATAATTGAGATCCAGTGACTAAGAACCAATGACTAATAACTAATGACCAATGACTAATGACTCATAACTGATGACTGAGGAATTATAAAAAATGGGCTTATTTGATGATTTCAGCCGCTTTCTAGAAACCCGATTAGAAGAATTTTTGCGTAGCAATCCCCATCTGGAATTGCAGGCAATAGAAGAACAACTGAAGGAACAAGAAGAAGACACTCTGCGGCTGATTCTCGATATCCAAAAACAAGAGAAAAAACTGCAAGCCGAAATTCTCTCCGCCGCTCAAGAAATTCAGCGCTGGAACGATCGCATCAACAAAGCTAAAGCTGCTCAAAGGCTCGATTTAGCTCAAGCCGCCCAAGAGCGACAAGCAGCTTTGCTGCGTCAGGGAAATCAGCGCTGGGGTCAAATGCAAGGCTGCAAAGAACGGATTGAAAAAGCCAAAGAACTGTACCGCCAAATTCAAGTACGGCGAAAAGAAGTCCGAGCAAAAGCGGCAGAAGCGGCAGCTCGCCCTACCACTAAAACAGAGCCAAATTGGGATACAAAGGGTTGGAATCAGAGTTCAAATTATAACAGTTTTAATGCGGCCGATCCTTTAGAAGAAAAGTTTCAACGCTGGGAAGCAGACGAAGAACTCGATCGCATGAAGCGCAATATAGGCCGATAGTTACGAAAGCATCCCAATCCTTTAGGGACTGGTTCACCGGGAACTCGGATTCCTAATGCAACTATTGGTCAACCCTCCCGACTCTCAGGTATTGCGATCGATCGCTCAGACTTGATCTAATTACCATCCTAAACTTGTAGGGACAATTAATCAATCAACCCTACAATATTCTCACCTAATTAATTGGCGTTTTTTTTATTTAAATATCGCTGTGGTTATTCACAACGGTTGCTCTGCTTGAGAAGGTGGCTCTTCTGGCAGCGGAATAAACTCTGTCTCTTGAGGAACCTGAGCAAACCGTCCCTCTCTCCAATCCAGTTTGGCTTGCTCAATGCGCGAGTGCCGACTCGAAACAAAATTCCACCACTTATGTCGCTCGCCAACAGGTTCACCGCCAATCACAATACAACGAGCATTGGCTGAAGCAGAAATGTTTACTTCCGTGCCTGAATTTAGAACCGCTAACCGATGTTGTTGTAAAGGCACTCCATCAATAACAAGCCCCTCTGTTACGCTGTAAACCGCCTGTTCGCTGTAATCGCCCGGTAAGGTAAATTCTCTTCCAGCAGTTAGTTGCACGTCCAGATAAATCATGGGTGAAAATATTTGAACTGGGGAAGTGCGATCGTATGCCTCACCCGCAATCAGGGTGAACGAAACTCCTGCGTCCTCCCAAACAGGCAGTTCAGTTGCCGGATGATGCCGAAACCAGGGGTCGGTTTCTTCGTATTCATGGGGAAGGGCTATCCAAGTTTGAATGCCATGCAGGATGGCTTCTTTGCTGCGATCGTCGTCAGGCGTGCGTTCGGAGTGGACAATGCCTCGCCCTGCCGTCATCCAGTTCACCGCACGCCTGACGGATTTCTTGAACACTGCCGACACTATCACGATGCAGCAAAACGCCTTCAAACAGGTAGGTGACGGTTGCTAAGTTTATGTGCGGATGCGGCCTGACATCCACGCCCCGGCCGGGTGGAAAAACCGCAGGGCCCAGATGGTCAAAAAAGTTGACACTCAAGCGGGCTGAAGCCGCTGAGATTCTGCGGACAGAGCAGCTTTAGGTAACACCCAAAGTTTTACTCTCGCTACGGTGGTCAAACACCGTCTACACAGTCGGTCAAGTTTTACACCTAACTTACTGGCTACTTTTCTTAGAATGTTGGCAGCCCCATTTAGATCTGCATTGATTACAGTTCCATCAGCAGAGCGATACAAACCACGTTTAATTCGTTTTCCCGATGCTTTCCACCCAGGCAGTTTTTCGCCGTATCTGGGTAGGGAGTCTCCATCAAGAAAACTACTTTTAGACGTATACGCTTCTTCTGTTTCAGTAAACTTAATGCCGTGTAAATTGCACAATTGGCTTAGTCGGTCTTTCAGCTTTCCTAACGGCATCTGAACAAATTTTTGATTGTTCAGCTTACCCATATCGGCATTAGACTTAAAACCTTGGTTCCATCCAATTACTAAATTGCCGATACCGTGTTTCAAGCAATGTTCAACAATTAACTTCGCAGCCTTATTAATGCCATCGCGCATCTGGTGATTGCGCTTGCGGGTTACACGGTCTAGCCAGTTATCCCAGTAACCCGTGGGCTTTCCTTCCTTTCTAGTTGCTACTTTTTTGTTCCAAAGCTGATTCATCGCTTTCATAACGCGAGCATCAATTAAAAAGGAATTTCCCCGCGTGTCCACGCAAGCCGCTAAGTTGTCAGCAGTTCCCAAGTCGATTGATAGCGCTTGGCTATAATCTAAAGCGTGCTGCTGACATTCTACTTCGTAAGACAACTCCAAATAGAAAGCGCCATTCTTCGGGAGAATCGTAAACTCTTTAACCTTTGAGCAGTCAACATTTGACGGCATGGGCAAAAATACTTCAGAAATCCCAAACCAGCGCCGTACTGTTAAACCCAGAGAAAATCTCAACTGGTCGCCGACAAGCACTGGCTTTAATCCACCAGAATTCGGGTAGGCAACTTTAAACAATTTAGAACCTGTTAAATAGCTCGGAGGCTTGGGTCTAAAATGTAGTTGACCCTTGTTATACAAAGCTTTTAGCTCTTTGAAACTTTTGAACGCTTCTGTTGCCGACATTAAAGTTTGCTGCATGGGTGTCGAAGGTAACGACTTAGCAACCATCGACTTTGCAATTGACGGTTCAAAAGATAAATCAAACTTCCCCGTCAGCAACCTTCCAGTCTTAAAAAATGTCTGGCGAGCAAAATAAACAGCACTATTGTACAGCTTACCAGATTGCCGACAAAGGTAATTTAGCACTGCCTCAACTTCTTTGGTGGGAGACAGCAATACTTGCTGTACTCCCATTGTTTTCTTAGGCTTAGCCACCTCTTTTTCCGGCAAATTAGTTGATTTATTCAGTTTAGGTGGATATAGTGGACAAGTCAAGCTATAACAACAAAACTTTATGTTGCCTCTCCCGGAGTACAAAACCCACAACCACGTCAAGTTCTTACTTAATTACCACTTTGTCTTCATACCCAAGCGTCGCAAGAAAGTTTTAGTTGGAGATATAGCAACTAGGCTGCGAGAGCTGTTTTTAGCACTCTCGACTGAGAAAGGTTGGGATATTCTAGCTTTAGAAGTGGCACCAGATCATGTACATTTATTCGTTGCAGTCAATCCGATGGATACTCCTGCGCTAGTCGTTAAGGCATTCAAAGGACGTTCTAGCCATCATTTAAGGGCTGAGTTTCCACAACTAAAAAAGCTGCCGTCCTTATGGACGAGCAGCTATTTTGTTAGCACCGCAGGTAATATTAGTAGTGAAGTTGTGAAAAAATACATAGAAGATCCGCACCATTCGGCTAATTAAGAAAGGAAGAACACGGGGACTGAAGTCCCCCGTGTCGCTTCCCACGAGCGGGCTAAAGCCGCTGAGTTTCCCGCATCCCGTAAAAATTTTTATGAGATGCCGGATGGTATCCGTCATAATGTTTATGAAATTGCGAACGTTAATCGCCTGTGTCAAAAGTGCATTATACAAAAAGCTATTTCTAGAGAGTTGTATCAGTGACTGGTTTAAACTTTCCCAAGGGAAAGCTATTGTAGAGTGTCGAGTTCTCAACCAGCTTTCTGCTTACCAAGATAATGGGGTCTAAAGCCCCTTCTTAATAGGACGGCTTTAATTGATTGGCGATTTTTGTTTTAATCCTTTAGTTGCGTTAGTATCTATTTTTTAAATTTCCTAGCATTCTATTTAAAGTAGAGTACAATGATACTTATACCACAGGTAGAATAACCGCCGATACACATGAGACACCAAGCTCAAACGACGGGTCGGAAAATAATAATGGTTAGTGGGTGGGGAAAACCACGAAAAACATAGCTAGGCTGACTATAGCTAGGCTGACTAACGTAAGCCAAAACCAGAAAAGTAAATTTTTGGAAGTTAAAACGTACCGAGCGGGCATCCGGTAACATGAGAAGTAATTCTCGAACGCTTGGGGAGATAAAACCCTCTGGGACTAACTAAATTAGGCTCGATATTTGGTTTTTTTTGAACGGATATTTGGTTTAAGTATTGCCGCAAGGATAGATAGTTTTAAGGTATGTCGCCAGAACCAAGAATCCCCACGCCTGATGGCTGGGGAATGTCAAGAGACGATGGAGAGTTCATCACTGACTTGAATCCTACCTTTGACCAGGGAGCGAATCAGACGATCGAGTGAGCCACGTTCTTCTTCACTGATGGACTCATCGAGGATGGCGGCCATCATGCCGTAGCGGTCAGCTTTGGTAACGCGGTGAGTATCGGTGACAGTGGCGATTAATTCGTTGATAGCGCCGGGGAGAAGATTAACTGGATACATGGGATTGTTTTGAACTCGACACCTTAATCATCTCGTGGTTTCGCCTAAGAGCAAGTGATGGTGCTGGTTTTTTTCCGTGATAATACTGAAAATATTGGGTGAACCAAGTCCGTGTTACAAGTGATCGAAGTCACAACATTGAAACCAATGCAGCGGTGGAACAATTAGAACCCACATTCTGCCCTTTGAGCCACTGTTGACTGGGAATTCCCTCAAAATTGACGCAAACCTCATGGCTTGGTCAAAAATACCTAAATGTGAGAGTCAAAGGGCGGAATGTGGAGAATCGCCCTTTTATCCAAAATCACAATAAGTAGACAGACAAAAAAATTAGTCCGCCTACTTAATCGCTAACTACAAATCACTCCCACTCGATCGTACCCGGCGGCTTAGAAGTAATATCGTAAACTACCCGGTTTACCCCCTTAACCTCATTCACAATCCGATTCGAGATCAGTTCCAACAAATCGTAAGGAACCCGCGCCCAGTCAGCCGTCATCCCGTCTTCACTCTTAATAAACCGCAGAACGATCGGGTAAGCATAAGTGCGCTGATCGCCCATCACGCCTACACTGCGAATCGGCAGCAAAACTGCAAAAGCTTGCCAAAGTTCACCGTACAATCCGTGCCGGTTAATTTCTTGGCGAACAATGAAGTCAGCATCCCGCAAAATATTTAGTCTCTCTGAGGTAACTTCTCCTATGATCCGAATCGCCAATCCCGGGCCAGGGAAAGGTTGCCGGTTCACGATTTCTTCGGGAAGCCCGATCGACCGGCCGACTTTTCGCACCTCATCCTTAAACAGTTTTCGCAGCGGTTCAATCAGCTTAAATCGCAAATCTTTCGGCAAACCGCCGACGTTGTGGTGGCTTTTAATTTTAACAGCCACTCGCTCGCCGCTTTTCGGGTCTGCATTAGTGTCAGCCGACTCAATCACATCAGGATAAAGAGTACCTTGGGCGAGGTAGTCAAAGGGGCCCAGACGCTTCGATTCTTCTTCAAATACGTTGATAAATTCGTGACCGATCCGCTTGCGTTTTACTTCAGGATCGGTAATCCCTTCAAGTTGAGCTAAAAAGCGTTCGCGAGCATTAACATACTCAACATCAATGTGGAATTGCTCTTTAAATAATTTTACCAACCGTTCTGGTTCATACTTCCGCATAAACCCTTGGTCGATAAACATACAGGTAAGTTGGTCGCCGATCGCCTTGTGCAGCAAGAAAGCCAAAGTTGAAGAATCTACACCGCCGGATAGAGCCAGCAAAACTCGTTTATCCCCCACTTGATCTCGAATTTCGCGAATCGATTCCTCCACAAAAGTAGCTGTCGTCCAAGTCGGTTCGCACTCGCAAATGTGGTAAACAAAATTGCGAATTAAAGCTATTCCCCCGATCGAGTGAACTACTTCTGGGTGAAACTGAACCCCGTACAAATTTTTCTCGTGGTGAGCAACAGCAGCAGACGGAGTATTGTGCGTGTGAGCGAGGATCTCAAAACCCGTCGGCAGTTCAGTACAGGAGTCTCCGTGGCTCATCCACATCGTGCTTCCCTCTTCGACATTTGTCAGCAAATCCGTAGGATCGTCAATAAATAGCGATGCCTTGCCGTATTCCGCTAATTTAGAGCGCTCAACCGTGCCTCCGAGCTGCTTTACCATCAACTGCATCCCGTAACACACTCCCAACACCGGTATTCCCAAATTCCAAATTTCTGGGTCGCAGTGGGGTGCTTTTTCATCGTATACAGAACTCGGGCCTCCTGAAAGAATAATTCCTTTAGGATTGATAGCTTTTAACTGTTCTGCAGTAGTCCGGTAAGAAATAACTTCTGAATATACTTGAGTTTCGCGAATTCGACGAGCAATCAGTTCGGAATATTGCGAACCGAAGTCGAGAATCACGATGATCTGGCGATCGATCTGCTGCATTAAAGAGTTTGTGAGAACGGATTCAGTTTCTATTTTAGTAGTCACGGTTATTGCGTAATTGCTAAGTGCTAATTGGGCAGAAAGTAGCGGACGTATCTGTCGCGCTCTCAGTACAATTCTAAGGAAGGCTAGGAACCCTTGGCCGCTAGGAATAAATCTTATTGATACTAGATTGCCGTCAGCGATGTTAGTCGATTAATCGGGTACAGGGCCATAGATTTACTTCGATCCTTACCCTAATTAATTGAATTCTTGCTTCAGAAATAACTTCCCGAAGCAACCTAGTATAATTAAGGTTTAGGGACAGAGAATTATTACTTGTTAAATATTATCCCTGACCGATGTTTTAAACAGAATTCAGGGATATTCACACTAGATTAACAAATTTGGGTCAAAAATGTATCTCCTATGTCACTTTTAACAATAATTTTGCGATCGCGCCCGAACATCACCGATCCCACGGGGATTCTTCGGTTGGTGTGAGTAAAAATGCAATCCGATGAGCGCAAGTCTATTTGTCGGGCGATGTCGCCGTAAATTCGATCGACCCAATTGCTCCCAGTTTGGGCGTCCAAAGCCCGCAGTTGCCCGAGAGCCTCTTCGGCTGTCGCTGCGGCAAAAATTGCGGAACACGCATCGGCAGGCATTCCAGCCTTAGCACAGTAAGCTGTGAGAATTTCCCTGCGCCCGTCAGCGAGGTGGTGGTGAGTGTGAAAAATTCCCGCCGCCAATTTCATCAGTTTCCCGTGATAGCCAAACAGCAAAATTGACTGCACGCCCTGATATCCGGCTTCTACCAGCAGCGGGCCGAGCCAGTTAGCGGTTTTGACGAGCCTATCAGGATTAATCCCCAGTTGTCGCGCCAAATCCAAGCCGTTTTCGCCGATGCAGAAAACCAAACAGTCAAACTGTTGGGCTTTTTGTTGCAGTTGTTCGCGGTAAACTTCCAATTGTCCGGGGGCACTCAGTGGTTGAGAAATGCCAGTTGTACCCAGCAGCGAAAGTCCTTCTACCACGCCGAAAGCTTCGTTAGAAGTGCGGGTGGCTAGTTGGCGCCCAGACGGCAGAATCAGGGTGACAGTAATTTTTTCGGACGGTGCGAGGTCTAGGCTCAGATTCGATCGCAGCAGCCGCATTGCGTAATCATAGATCGCCGCCCCTCCACCGACTGTGTGACGCCCTATACCTTCACCGCCGAGAATCACAATCTGCTCGGACTCTCCCCCATCCTCTCCCTCTCTCCCCCTCTCCCTCTCTCCCCCTTCCCAATTCCCCAATTCCACCATTGCCCAAACGGGGGTATTGCGAGTCAGATCGAGATTGTCCCCCGGATCGGAGCGAGTCACGCCCAAAGCGGTACCAGTCTTGAGTACAGACGCCTGTTCGATCGGAATTTCTGCCGTTATTTGCGGTTCCAGTAAATTTACTGATACGCTATCTAGAGACTGAATACCTGCGCGTAAGCACCGCAAAGCTGCAAGTGCAGCCGCACAGGCAAATACTGGCAACGTATACCCCGATAAAGGTTGAGTTTTAGTCACGATCAAATGCAGAAATCTGTAAATTTGCGGGCGATCGACCTCACGCCCTAGCAGTGATACCCCTCAAACATTTAAGTTTAATTCTAGGGTTTGCTATTATTATCAGTTAGCGTAAATTTTGTCAAGTGATAATTTTGTCCTGCCAGTTGCCGATCACAGCCACACTTTTGTTGAGGTGCGTTAGCGGAACTCTCCTAGAGGATCGCCAACAACCGACTCCGAAGGCTTACGGGCCGGTGCGGGCGCTTTTCACAATATTTAGCTAGCCGTAAAGGTTTGAGAGCCGAGTCGAGGATCTGGGGCGAAAATTGTTTTGGCCCTTGGGAGGAGTTGTTTGAGGCCGAACTCGAGCTATTTTTGGCAGGCGAAATGCTGCGATCGCTTCCTTGTTAAGCCCTAAAACCTACTTTTTTACAACTGGCAAATTTATCAAGGAAATTGGGTCTAAAACCCTGTCCTTCTAGGACGGCTTTAATTTCTTAAATCCCTTCCTAAAAGTCAGGAAATTTCTAGTATACTAGAGTTGTCAAGGTTAGACTCCTGCGCCCGGAGTGCATAAAAACAGTTAACGACACACTTTGGCGCGTAAACCGGGGGACAAAGAGCGGCGAAAACTCTCTAAACAGCTAGGGGCTTAACACAGTTCCTTTAACCACAGAAACAAACTATTTAGTGTTGTTAAGTAGGGTAGGGCATACCCCAACTCTAGGTAAATATCCTAGTACGCTTTTGGAGATAGACCCTAGGCGGGTTGCTGTGAGTTGAACTCGTCAATTGGTATTTTGTACGGTTGAAAGGTTTAAGAAGTGCCGAAAGGACATAGCGCTTAAAGGTCAGTCGATGAATTAAGAATCCCTACGCCTTTAGGCTGGGGAGTGTCAAATCTCCCAAGCGGTTGATGTCCTAGCGATCGCTTGCCATCTATATTAATAACCATTACCCGGAAGTGCCAGTCTAGCTTTCAAGCTCACACCTTGAAGGCGGGGCTGGTTTTATCTTAAGAGGCTAGCTCAGAAATTTTGAGCATAAAGATTAAATTTTATTGACACCTGCGCGTGAAAAATAATTTAACGATCGGCCAGCCTCAAACCTTTGCCACACCAGGATTGGGCCCTTCTTTAATCTACGACTAAAATCCTATTACTTATGTTTGAACCAGTTGCAGAGTTAAATGAACCTCTATCTCTTCAGACTCCTGAAATACTAGACAATCAAATATCTCAGCTCGTTTTATCTGCAAAAACCGATCTCAAAATTTCTAAACAAGAGGTTCGATCGACCCTGAAAGCCTCAACTCTAGACGGCGTTTTTGCCGCTGTCTTCGAGTCGGCGACCGGTGGCGTGCTGCTGAGCAACTTCTTGCTGCAACTCGGCGCCAGTAGCGTGGAAATAGGTATATTCTCTGCTATTCCGATGGTGGTAAATCTCCTGCAACCATTAGGAGCCTACATCGCAGATCGGACAACCAGCCGCCGCTGGTACAACCTATTTGTATTCGGCGTGTCGCGGCTGCTGTGGCTGGTGCTGGCGGTGGCAATTGTTTGGGGTTCCCAGCACGCAGACCTCCACCAACTGCTGCAATGGACGCTGGTAACAGTCGTAGCAGCTAGCGTGCTGGCAGCTTTTGCCAATTCTAACTGGTTCAGTTGGATGGCTGCCGTGGTTCCTCAGCGCTTGCGGGGACGCTATTTTGGCTTTCGCAACAGTGCTGTCAGCCTCATCACTTTGCTGGGAGTGCCGTTGATGGGATTGGAAGTCTCAACTTGGGACGGCGGCCCAATTTTGGGCTACGGTATTGTTTTATTGGTGGGTGTTTTGGCGGGAATGATTAGTTTGGGCTGTCAATCCTTCATGGTTGATGTGAATCCGCAGGTATACAAAAAAGATGCACAGAGCGATCGACTTACAGAGAAAAAAGCAAAGCAAATAACAGATTTTGTGCCTTCTGTGCTGAAAGATTCTAATTTTTTAATGTTTATTCTTTACTTCAGTGTGTGGACATTTGCTGTTAATCTCAGCGCGCCTTTTTTTAATATCTACCTGCTGAAAAATTTAAGCTTGGATGTGAGTTTGGTAACGATTTACACCAGCTTAAGTTCCGGGGCAAATCTACTGCTGCTGATGTTTTGGGGTAAGTTGGCCGATCGCTGGGGAAATCGCCCCCTGCTAATTGCTGTTGGCCTGGTGGTGGCCCTAACGCCTTTGCTGTGGTTGGGTACGGGAAATTACCCGTTTGCCCTGTGGGTGTGGCTGCCGCTGCTGCACTTGTTGGGGGGAACGACTTTAGGCGCGATCGCGCTGTGTACTAACAATATTCAAATGGAGATCGCGTCGATCGAGCAACCTTCGACTTATTTTGCGATCGGCGCAGCGGTTTCGGGAGTATCTGGGGCTTTGGGAACTACCGCCGGTGGCTTTCTTGCCGAACTTCCGGGCATGAGTTTGGGAGCAGTGTTTGCCCTCTCGGCTACTGTGCGGCTGATTGCTCTTCTGCCTTTGGTTTTGGTGCGAGAACCTCGTAGCCAGTCGCTGCGGTCGATCGTCCCCACTTTTGGAAGTTTCAAATTTAACCGGGGCTAGGAAGTTTTCGCACAAATTTGCCGATCGACAAACCAGAAACACCCACATATTGTTAAAAACTTCAAGCCGATCGCAGAAAACCTGAGAGTCGCTGAAACAAATTTTAACCTCAACAGAGCATCGAACCTGATACCTGTGTAGCCAATACCTCACTATTATCTTGCAGCCAACGGACAAATCGATAAGATATAGCTGTTTGACAAACTGACAAGGCAGAGCGTAAATGTGTTGCAAGGTTTGTTAGCTAGGGCGTCGGAGCGCTACTTCTGTTAGGAGAATTGAGGATTTTCCCAGAACCCAACCTACTATTTCACGCTCTTTTTTTTAGTTAAGAAATATAAAGAAAATTAACATTTTAATACAGCCAACTAGACTGGATGGTGTTTTGAGACTACTATCCTGAGAATCGAAAAAGCTAAAGATTGCCAGCAAAATATCGATTTCCAGCAATCAATGATCGGCGATCGCTGTCAGGCGATAGAAACACCGGAATTGGCAATTCTCTTGTAACCGATTACCAAAGACAGGTCGCTCTCAAATTTCAAATTCAAAGAGAGAATATAAAAATGACGAAACCAGGGAAACGTCTGATAGTTTGCTGTGATGGAACTTGGAACAAACTAGATACTCAGTGCCCAACTAATGTGGTTAGGCTTGCCCAGGCCGTGAAACGGACAGCCAGTGACGGGGTTCCGCAGATTGTGTTTTATGACGAGGGAATTGGAGTAGACAGTAACAAGATTGTGGGCGGAGTTACTGGGCTGGGAATCGATAAAAATATACAAGATGCCTATCGTTTTCTTTCTTTCAACTACGATCGCGGTGACGAAATCTATCTATTCGGGTTCAGTCGCGGTGCTTACACAGTCAGGAGTCTAGCTGGGATGATCTATTGCTCGGGTCTCCTATCCCGCCGTTATGTTACCAAGGCATCAGAAGCTTACGAGCTTTACCGTAACCGAGGCATTAAACCAAATGATGAGGAAGCAAAGAGGTTCCGCAAAGAAAACGGCAAAGATCGGGGCGATCGCGTCCCGATTACCTTGCTTGGTTGTTTCGACACCGTTGGAGCCCTTGGTATTCCTCTTGTACCCGCCTTGAAGAAGTTTGAGGGACAGATCAAAACAAGGTACAAATTCCACGACACCACTTTAAATAAGGATATTGAGAATGCGTTGCACGCCGTTGCGATCGACGAAATTCGCGAAGTCTTTGATGTTACTCTGATGAAGAAAAATCCTGATGCCCCGAAGCAGAAGCTTCGTCAAGTTTGGTTTCCAGGCGCGCATAGCTGCATCGGCGGTGGTACGCCAGAATCCCGCGGGTTATCCGATGCTGTCTTGAAGTGGATGTTGGATCAAATCAGTGACTTTGAATTGAAGCTTGAATTCGAGCCAGATGCCATTGAGGATATCAAGCCTGATTATAAGGTTCCATTTCAAAACAATCCTGGGTTCTTCAAATTGGCAGGAATCAAGTGGCGCGAGGTGGGGGATACCATTGACGATCTTCATGAAAGCACGATCGAGCGATTGAAAAAACGCCAAGACTATCGGCCTAAAAATCTGCAAAAGATTCTCTCAAAAGTAATTGAAAATGTAAAACAATGATAAAACTTTATCAAGCTCTCAGAACCGAACATAAGAAGACGATCTAATCTACAACAATCGAAAGGAAAAGCAATCATGACAAGAGATACATCTAGAGATGGATTGAGCAACAAAGCTTTAGCATATACGTTGACTCATTTCAAACCAATTTGGAACTTAGTTCAAAGTTACGAGCCTCTGAAACGTAAACTCAACAAATTTTTTCTCAATAGTATCATTTACAAACTTCCGACTCGCCCGCTTCCCTATAGCTTAATGGGCTTAGATCCCAAAATTCCCGGAACAGATATTCCCAAGAAAACTGATACCTACATCTCTTGGGATTCACTTACAGACAAGACTTATACTGGGCGACATTTACCTCCAGACCCAGAATTTAACAAAGAAGGGAATTTACCACCACTGGGCAAATTAAAGACCTTATTCCAAAAAAGAGACGGAAAAACCATTTATTCGGAAAAATCGACTCTGCTATTTCCCTATTGGGTGCAGTGGTTTACAGATAGTTTTCTGCGGATCGATCAGCAAAACCGCTTCAAAAACACCTCCAACCATCAGATTGATATGTGTAATGTTTACGGGTTGACCCGCAAACAAACAAATATGCTCAGAGCTTTCAAAGACGGGAAATTTAAAACCCAAAAACTCAAGCGCAAAGATGGCGTAGAAGAAGAGTATCCACTCTTTTATTATGCCGATCCTGAGCAGGGTATTATCGATCCTCAATTTGAAGGTCTTCATGCACCCCTTAATGATGAGAAAAGACAACCCCCCGAAAAGAAAGGCAAGCTATTTGCAATGGGAGTTGAACGGGCAAACGTCCAAGTTGGCTATGTTATGCTCAACACTTTATGTATCAGGGAGCATAATCGAATTTGTGATGTTTTGTCCAAAAGCTATCCGGAATGGGACGATGAGAGGCTCTTCCAAACCGCGAGAAATATTCTCATGGTGATTGTTCTCAATATCATTATGGAAGAGTACATTTTCCACATTACGCCCTATAATTTTAGGTTCTTTGCCGATCCTGAAGCTTTTACGAAGGAAAGTTGGTATCGAGAAAATTGGATGGCGATTGAGTTTAGTTTTGTCTATCGCTGGCATAGTGCAGTTCCGGAAACCTTTACCTATGACGGCAAAGAAAAATCCATGTACGATTCCCTCTGGAATAATCAGATGTTAATCGATAAAGGGTTGGGTGCATTGATGGAAGAAACTTGTTCCCAACCAGGCACTAGAATTGGTTTGTTTAACACACCTGATTTTAAGATCGCAGGAACACCCTATACATTTATTGATGCTACCGAACTAGCATCTGTTAAACTCGGACGGCAGGCGCAGTTAGCCAGTTATAACGATTACCGCGAAATGTGTGGTTATCCCAGGGTGACTGATTTCAATCAAATTACGGGTGACGAATACGCTCAACAGAAATTAAAAGAGTTGTACGGTCATGTTGATAAGATTGAATTATTTGTCGGATTGTACGCTGAAGATGTCCGAGAAAATTCAGCAATTCCGCCTTTAGTAGCACGGATAATTGGCATTGATGCTTTCTCCCAAGCTTTAACTAATCCTTTGTTATCGCCTAAAGTCTTCAATAAGGAAACTTTTTCTGAGGTTGGTTGGGAAATTATCCAAAATACCAAAACAGTCTCTGATTTAGTGAATCGTAATGTTCCTCCAAGCGATCCTAAGTACAAAGTCTCCTTCGATCTTTAAGTTGTAGCTGACAACTAAGACTCAAGGTAGTGGGGGGCGCAAAGACACCTGCGCCCTCAAAAATGAGGAAGAAAAAGGCGATCTTTTCGCAAGCGATCGGCTACGGCAATTCGCGAGCAATTGCACCAGCATTTATACTGTTTAACAGATGCAAGGGTTTGTGTAGAGCCTTTTTTATCGATTAACCGAAGGTTATGTTATGAGCAAGAAGTTATTTACCGAATATCCCGAACAGGACGAGATCAAATACTACGATCTTTTGGTTGAGCAGGCCAAGCTTCGGATGGATAATCTTTACGGGGATAAGGAGCGGGCGCTGCGAGATACTCACGCCAAAGCTCATGCCTGCGTTAAAGGAACTCTGGAAATTTTTGACTTTGATGAGGAAGCGATTAAACGGGAATTGGGCAAACGCGCTTCGTTAAGTTCTTCGCGACTCAATGCTATTTCCCTTAAGCAAGGTTTGCTAGCAAAACCCAAAGAATATCCTGTTTGGTTGCGATTTGCTAACGGGGCTACCAAAGTATACCCTGATTACCAAAAAGATTCGCGCTCAATATCAGTGAAAGCGATCGGGGTGGAAGGGGAACGACTGGCGCACAGCCACGAGTCAAAAACCCAGGACATCATTGTTCACAATTCAGAAATATTTGTGAGCCAAACCATCAAAGATTACTACGGCTTTTTTTCGGCTCTTGTTGAATCACCAGAGACATTGAAAAAGTGGCTAATCCGACATCCCAGACACTTTTTAGCGGTCTCGACGCTTACGGGTAGCCGGACTCCGAAGAGTTTGCTAACAGCCAAATATTGGAGCGGTTCACCCTCTGCTTTGGGTCTAAATCCCGATTTCGATCCCTCTAAGCCGGGTGTAGTTCCGGTCGAATATCCTGCTGTAATTAAGTATGGGTTTACTCCGGTTTCATGCAAACCACCGCACGAGATAATTCCTGAACAATCTCGACCGGGAATTCCTAAATTTCCCTTTGTCGATCGCGCTAAAGCCTTGGGTTTAGATCCCAATAAGCCAGACAATTATTACCGGGACGATCTCATTCAAGCCTTGGCGAAACCTGACGCTCAATACTGTTGGGATTTTGGCATTCAGTTCCAAACCAGCCTAAAAATGCCGATCGACGATGGCATCAATGTCTGGAAGGAAAAGGAATCACCCTTCTTGAGAGTAGGTCGTCTCACCGTCAAGCATCAGATTATTGATTATGAAAAACAATCTGATTTCAACGAAAACCTGAGATATTCTCCCTGGAACGGCTTAGCAGTTCATCGTCCAGTAGGTGCGATCAATCGGATACGCGGTGTTGTTTACCCCGTTGTAGCGAATTATCGCCTTCAAAAGCGAGGTCTTGTCCACCAAGAACCCACCGGAGAAGAAACTTTTTAAGGGAATAATTTGAGGCTGGGACATCATTTAATGCCATCAGCCTGGTTTCGTCTGAGCAAATGGCAACTCAAAGAAGTTAACAAGCGAAACATTCAAAAAATCCCATCCCTTTTTAGGGGGTGGGAGTGTTGAAAATTCTGAATTTTTAGTCCTCAGTCTTCAGTCGTCAGTTTTGTGTCAGTAGAAATTGATTAATTCCCCTAGGGACACGGCGCCGTGTCCAAGGCGTGTCAACTTATTAAGAGTAAAACCCTTGATAAATCTCGCTTTTAGCCTAGTCTCGATCCCCCTCGCATCCCCCTTAAAAAGGGGAGTAGGGGTTGACTTTGAGCAAGTTCTTGTCCCCCCCTTGTTAAGGGGGGCTAGGGGGGATCTAAGTTTAATAGTCAAAAGCCGTCTGTGACTAGGTTTGACGTTAAGTTTACACCAACTAAACCTGGAATACGCTGTAATAATTCCACCTTCAACCAACTGATGACTAATAACTTAAGCTTGCCGTGAGTAGTATTCCACCACTAGCAGTTCGTTAATTTGTAGAGCAATCCACTCGCGTTCGATAACGCCATTAACTTTGCCAACCAGTTTTTGCTTATCAAATTCCAAGTGATTCGGCAAGTGAGCCAAGCCTGGGTCTTTGAGATTAGCTTCTACCATTGTGCGCGAGCGCTCTCTATTTTTCACAGCAACCACATCACCAGGCTTGCACTGATAGCTGGCGATATTGACTTCACGGTCGTTGACAGTTATGTGACCGTGATTTACCAATTGTCTAGCGGACGGAATGGTTGGAGCCATTCCCATCCGAAACACAGTATTGTCCAAGCGCATTTCCAAAAATTGCAGTAACACTTGACCTGTGGAGCCCGTGACACGGCGGGCTTTGCGGACGTAACGGAGCAATTGGCGTTCCGTCACACCGTAATTGAAACGGAGTTTTTGCTTTTCTTGCAAGCGAACCGCATACTCAGAGAGCTTTTTGCGGTTTTGACCGTGCTGTCCAGGCGGATAATCTCGTCTGGGGGTTTTGCGGGTTAGACCCGGCAACTCTTTCAGGCGACGGACGATTCTCAATCGGGGGCCTCGATATCGAGACATTTATTTTCCTCTCTAATATCTGTATGCAATATTTATGCAGACTCTATATTATATGTTGGTAACGGTCAAAATTCAAATAAAGATCGATAAAAAAACGATCGACCGCAGGGCGATCCATAATGTGCGGTAAATTCTGAAGGAAAAGCCGATCGCTCGATCGCCCCAATCAGCCAAAAAACTCACTACTCGATCTGCCATGCACAACCGCAATTTTTCCCACACTTCTTCCCCAAAGCCAGCACCGACAGGCTCAAGCCCTACCACGCGCTGGATATTGGCTCTCGGCACGCAGCTAGCAGCACTCGGTTTGTTAGCAACAACACTGCCAATCTCGCCAGCATCAGCCATCACTATTAGAATCCCTCGCTCTAGGAATCCCTATCGCGTCTGCGCCCTGGAACTAATCGAAGCCGGAGTGGGGGCAGAGGCAGCCGCCGGCGCTTGTGCTGACGCCCTCCGCCCCCGCGACATATCTAAATGCGCCCTCCAAATCAACCGCAAAACCAATATTTCTGGGGTCGAAGCGCTCTCTAGCTGTCGGCGGGTGAGGCGTCCCAACGAATTGGCTACTTGCGTAGTGAATATTAACGGCAAAAGTCGAACTCAACCGGCAGATCCCCTCCTAGTGCTCGATGGATGCCGCCGCAGTTTATTGCCACAACAGTTTGCTGAATGCGTAGTCGGTTTGAGCGGCAGGCTCGAATTTCCCACTGACCGGTTAATCGCCACTTGTCTTGACCCCAGGGGCAGCGTGAGCCAGTTGGACGGGCGCCCTGCACCTACCCCTCCTGTGGAGCTAATTTCACCGCCTTCGCCCCTCAATTAATCACTGTTAACAGTTGGCTGTTGACTGTTAACTGATGACTGATGTCCGATCGATTAACAATAATATCCTGGTCGGGGCGGGTTTTTGAGATTGTCCATTATTGGCAGGTATTGTTGGTGAACCCGCCCCTACAAAAATCGCGGTCGCTCGACCGGACATGATATGACTAATGACTACTTTTTCCTAATCAAATGTCAGAAATTTTTGCTCAAATTACAGTCGAAGAATTAGCTCGCCAATTAGCAGAAACCAATGCTGAGAAATTGCAGCTTGTAGATGTGCGGGAACCTCACGAAATTGAACTCGCGGCGCTGCCGGGATTTGTAGCTTTTCCGTTGAGCGAGTTTGCCGAATGGTCTGGTGAAATTGACGCTAGACTCGATCGCGACACAGAAACCCTAGTTCTGTGCCATCACGGAGTGCGATCGGCTCAAATGTGCCACTGGTTAGCTGCTCAAGGATTTACTAACGTTAAAAATATCGTTGGCGGTATCGATGCTTACTCAATGGTGGTCGATCGAACCGTCCCCCGCTATTAACATCAAATCCAGTTTTTAACTATCGTTTTCTTCAGAGTCGGCGCAGGCGGACTTTGTAAGCTAATCCGCATTTAAGTTGCATAGTAAAATAAATTTTTTCTTTTGTGGGGAGTAGGGGTTGGGCAGGAGAACCCGCCCTCAACATACAAATTAAATGCACAACAGGTTATGTGTAGAAACGAATTATATTCCCCCGGAACTAGCTAATTAACAGCAGCAAATCGAAAATTTAAAAGCGTACTCATAGTGAGCCGATCGCGCCCGTGCCTTTTCGAGTCATAAAGAGCCTCATCGGCCGCCAGTACCAGCGTTGCTGCATCATTTTCCGGCCCCGGAACAACGCTGGCAATTCCCCAACTAATTGTTACCACAGCACGATCGACTGCCGCGTGAATTATCCGCAGCATCAGCGAACTTTTGCCCATTTTTTTGGGAGCTTTAATGCGAACAAGGCCTCCGGGTTTGCTAATTTCTGCACAGGCCAGGGCTTCGGCCCCTGAGCGCTCAATATAAAATCTAGAGTCAAGCGGTATGGGGCCGCCGGGAAATTCTAGCTGGGCAACTGTTTGGATCGAGTTTGGTGATTTTTGGAGTCCTGCCATAGTCCTTGCACAAGGCGATACCCTGACTGTATCTTAACTTTGTCAGGTTAGGAGCTAGACGAGCGGTGTCCAAGATCGATCGACAATCCTACAAAATCTAAGTTTTTAGGGACTTGCCGGAACTGACTTTGCTATAGTAGTGTCACTTTACCCAATATCAAATGCTGCTTCAACACGGCTCTGCAGATCGACAAAAATTCGACGGTAGCCCAGACGCGATCGTTCTTGGTCTTTACCGGAAAAATAACTCGTCGGTCGTCGAGGTCGCGCAGGAAGAGCCCCTATCTAAGGAGAAATAATCATTGTCACGCCGCTACCTGTTTACCTCTGAATCGGTCACTGAAGGCCATCCCGATAAAATCTGCGATCAAATTTCAGATACGATTTTAGATGCCTTACTGACTGAAGACCCCAAAAGCCGCGTCGCAGCCGAAGTAGTCGTCAACACCGGCTTAATGCTGCTGACGGGCGAAATTACCACTAAAGCTCAGGTAAATTACATAGAATTAGCCCGGAAAAAAATAGCCGATATTGGCTACATCCACGCTGACAACGGCTTTTCGGCCAATAGTTGCTCAGTGTTGGTGGCTCTTGATTCTCAGTCTCCCGATATTGCTCAAGGGGTGAATACAGCCCACGAAAGCCGGGAACAATCGAGTGAAGAGGAATTAGACGCCATCGGCGCTGGCGACCAAGGTTTGATGTTCGGCTTTGCTTGCAACGAAACGCCGGAATTGATGCCTCTGCCGATCAGTTTAGCGCACCGGATTTGCCGTCAACTGGCCGCAGTCCGCAAAACCGGTCAGTTATCTTACCTGCGTCCCGACGGCAAAAGCCAAGTTACGGTGATTTACGAGGACGGCAAACCTGTTGGCATAGATACGATTTTAATTTCTACCCAGCACACCGAAACGATCGGCGACATCACAGAAACAGCCGCAGTTCAAGCCAAAATCAAAGAAGACCTGTGGGCTGCTATCGTCGAACCGGTGTTTGCCGATATTAGCGTGAAGCCGGATTCAGAAACTCGCTTCCTTGTCAACCCCACCGGCAAATTTGTGGTCGGCGGGCCTCAAGGAGATTCGGGTTTGACGGGCCGCAAAATTATTGTGGATACCTACGGCGGCTATTCCCGCCACGGCGGTGGCGCTTTTTCTGGGAAAGACCCCACTAAGGTAGACCGCAGCGCGGCTTATGCTTGTCGCTACGTTGCTAAAAATATCGTAGCGGCCGGTTTGGCCCAAAAGTGCGAAGTGCAGTTGAGTTATGCGATCGGCGTTGCGCGACCTGTTAGCATGATGATCGAAACTTTTGGCACTGGAAAAGTTGATGACGAGCGCCTTTTAGAAGTTGTGAAGCAGCATTTTGAACTGCGTCCTGCGGGAATCATTCAGGCATTTAACTTGCAGAATTTGCCTGCTGAAAGAGGCGGCCGTTTCTATCAAGATGTGGCGGCTTACGGTCACTTCGGACGCACTGATTTAGATTTGCCTTGGGAGGCAACTGATAAGGCGGAACTTTTGAAAGAAGCTTTGAGCCAGAAGTTGTCTGGAGTAGCTGGATAGTAGAATTTTGGGGTGCGCGTAGCGCACCTTATCCATAAATAATATCGGGAGCATCTCAGTTTTGCATTTACAGTGCGAGCGTCCCCGCTCGCGTATTGTACAATACGCGAGCGGGGAC
>NZ_JAUBTI010000083.1:0-8965 GCF_036702415.1 Microcoleus sp. D3_18a_C4
CGCTCGCACTGTAAATGCAAAACTGAGATGCTCCCCATCCCACAAACTTGTGGAAGTTATTTAATTCTCATTCCTTATCCACCAGCAGAATTTCCATAGGTTCAAAAATTTTATAGCACTCATAAGCAAAGCATCTCTTCATTTAATTTAGAGGAAGTTTGACGACGGCCAGCCAGAACTCCTCAATTAACCTGACTACTTTAGTAAATTCCACGAAGTCTACCGGTTTTGTTATGTAACAGTTGGCGTGGAGGGAGTATGACTTAAAAATATCTTCGGGAGCTGCGGAAGTGCTGAGAATCACTACAGGAATTAATTTTAACTTGGGGTCAGTTTTAATTTCTTCTAGCACTTCAATACCGCTTTTTTTCGGCAGATGCAAATCCAGCAAAATCAAATCGGGACGAGGTACCCTGAGATAGGGTTCTTTTCGGCGCAAAAACTTGATTGCTTCGACTCCATCCTCCACAAAATGCAAGTTATTCAATATTTTACCCTGACCGAGAGCTTCTCTTGCCAAATCGGCATCGCTGGGAGAATCCTCAATCAGCAGAATTTCTATAGGTCTAACAGTGGTTCGATCGCTCATAACCGGCGTATCCTTTTGAGTATAAAAACAAAATTGAATTTTGAGGATTCAGGTACTAATTATAGGAATAGTGAAGTAAAAAGTCGCTCCTTTTCCCTCTTGAGATTCCACCCAGATTCGACCGCCGTGGCGTTCAGCAATGCGCTTGCACATCGCCAAACCTATACCTGTGCCGGAATATTGGCGGCGGGAGTGCAGGCGTTGAAAAATGATGAAAATGCGATCGGCATACTGCGGATCGATGCCAATGCCGTTATCGCGGACACTGAACACCCATTCGCTCTCTTGCATGCGGGCAGCGATATGAATCAACGGGATATCTGGGCGACAAAATTTGATGCTGTTGGCGAGCAAATTTTGGAATAATTGCACCAGTTGAAATTCATCCGCCATAACAGTTGGCATCGCGTCGCAGGTGATTACAGCTTTTGTTTCGGCGATCGCAATTTGCAAATTACACAAACTTTGCTGCACAGCAGCCTTGCAGTCCGCCGGCTCAAACTCCTGACCCCTCGTTCCCAGGCGCGAATACGCCAACAAATCGTTAATTAACTGCTGCATTCTGGTGGCGCCATCGACAATATAATTAATATACTTATCTGCGCGATCGTCCAAATTTCCTTGATAGCGCTGGGCCAGCAATTGAGTGTAACTGGTAACGGCTCGGAGTGGTTCTTGCAAATCGTGGGAAGCCACATAAGCAAATTGTTCTAATTCCTCGTTGGAACGCTTCAAATCTTCTGTAAGTTGCAGCATTTGCTGCTCTGCTTCTTTGCGGGCTGTAATGTTGTAAACCAAGGCGCAACAAGACAGCAGATTACCCTGGGAGTCCATGACTGAACTGGTAGACATATCAGTCCAAATATCTTTGCCGTCCTTGGTTTTGAATTTAAATTCGTGTTGTTCACCCATACCTTGCTTGCGCCGCTCGACATTATCAATAGCTTGTGGTTTTTCCGGTGCGTCCATGAAATCAAAAATCGACCGCCCGAACATTTCTACTTCACTATAGCCTAGCATTCGCGCCATTGCGTGGTTCACGTAAGTCGTGAGGCCATTTCTGTCAATTACCCAAATACCTTCTTTTGCTAATTCAACTATTTGCCTGTACTTAAATTCGCTTTCCTGCAAAGCAGTTTCAGTTAGTTTGCGCTCAGTGATATCTTTCATAAAACAGTGGTGGCCGTTAAATATTCCCTGTGCGTCGCAAGCTTTTACCATCGTTAATTGCTTGTAAAAAAACGAGCCATTTTTCCGAACGCCCCTAGCTTCAACTTCTACTTTGCCAGAAATTAGCATTTCCTGATAAGCTGAGACCATCATCTCAACATCGCCCGGATGTACGGTGAGCTGCCATTTCATGCCAAGCATTTGTTCCGGTTCGTAACCGCATTTATGAGCGTAAGCTCGGTTAACCTTCACGTAGCGTCCCTCAATGTCCAGCCGCGAAATGCCTTCCACCGCATTTTGCATGGCATTTGTGAGGTCACGCAGCTCTTTTTCTGCTTGTTTGCGAGCGCTAATATCCTGACCGATACCCAAAAAACCGTTAATATTTCCGTTACTATCAAATAAGGCAGTCACCGACAGCAGTACCGGAAACCGCGAACCATCTTTGCGAATGTAAGTCCATTCATTTTCGTCAGCGAGTTTCCGGCGCGACAAGGCAACAAAGGCTTCAATTCCCGGCTCTATTTTCACTCCCAATTCTTGAGAAAGAACTTCAGCTCTTTTAGCGACCTCCAGAGGATCGTGAATTATTTCTACCGTGACTTTCCCCACCACTTCTTCTAGCGAATAACCTAAAAGTTGCTCGGCCGCCCGATTAAATGTTTTAATTGTACCGTCGGGATATGTAGAAATAATTGTGTAGTTAGCGCTATTAAGAATTGCATTTTGCAGTTGCGTCAATTCCAACAAAGTGAAAGCAATTTTTTCGCGGTAGGCTATTTCTTTTTGCAATTTGTGGTTAGAAATTTCGATTTGAGCCGTGCGCTCAGCAACTCGATGCTCCAGAGTTTCATTGAGCCGTCGATTTTCCTCTTCTACCTGCTTGCGTTCTGTAATATCAGTAATAGTACAAACATAACTTTTAACCTCCCCATTTTCTCCAATTTGACCGACAGATTGACCGAATACCCAACTGATTTGAGTGTGATTAAGGCCTTGAAATCGGTACTCAGATTTAAACGGCAATTTCTCCTGCGCGGCGCTATACCATTCAGAAAAAACCCGATCGCGGTCGTCTGGATGAATGCCTTGCAACCACCCTTTGCCCAAAGCTTCATCACAGGTAATTCCCGAAATTTGACACCAGCGCTCGTTGACATACAAGCAGTCTCCTCCAGCATCTGCATAAAATATTCCTACCGGCGAAGCTTCAGTTAAAGTTTGATAGCGAGCTTCCGTTTCTCGGCGTTCAATTATTTCTTTTTGCAGTATTGAATCGATCATCCCTAATTGAGTTGGACTCAGGAGAGTTAATGCTTGGGGAACTAAAGGAATTAATGCAACAGCGGTGTAACCAGAAATCGCGGCGGTAATAATTTTCAGACTGCCAGAAACCCAATAAACAGGATGCCAAAGCGTCCAAACTTCCATTATATGAGTAGTGCCGCAAGAGATAATAAAGGCTGCAAGCAGCCAAAAGATGTTGCGGAAGGGCAAGTCTTTTCGCTGACCGATAAAATAATAAATTAACGAGAGGGGTATTGAATAGTAGGCCAAAGCAATTATAGAGTCTGACACTATGTGGAGCGCGACTAGCTCTCGCTGCCAAAGGTAACAGTAGCCTTGAGGAATATAATTGCCGGTGAATAACAACTGATTTAAAAAATTCCCAATCATAAACGGAATGGCAAATGGGGAAGGAGTAATTTAAGGCAATAACTTATAACTTATCTTAACTCTCTGAAATATACAGCTCTGGAGGCACGGGGGGCTAAAAACCCGGTTTCTTCATAAATGCCTCGTTGCCAAACCGAATATTGTTGTAGAAACGGGTTTTTCTTCGGTAAGTCTTAACTACCAGCCGGGAAGTCCCTCGGTATATTTAGAGGGGATTAATCTGAGCGCAGCGCGAAGTACCCCGTTGGGAATTACTCCTTGGGATGAAAGGCTCGTCGGGTTTCGGTACCCAAAGCGACAATTATTCTTTTATACCCCTTGATGCTCTGGAAATACTCTGATACTATATTAGCAAGTGGGGGTGGAACTACCTCACTATAAAAAGCATGAGAAAAAAAAGGAAAAAGAAGCCTCCGGTCTAACTGTACTCTGTTGACCGTCAGGTTTGTTCACTATAGCAATTCTCAATGATTCGCGAGCTGTAGCGAGCTCTAGGTTGGGTATAACTTATGTGTTGCACCATTCTCAATCCTTTTATGAACAGGCAAGATGCCTGTTCCACAAGAAAATTCATCTCTTGTGGAACAGGCATCTTGCCTGTTCCTGACAATGGTGCAAGATGTGAGGTATGGCGAAGTGAAACCCTAGATGCCGATTTGAGATTTTAGATTTTAACTTTTCCTTTCTTCTTCCTTATCTTCTAAATAACTAAAGCCTTCTTCCATCCATCCGTTACATCTGTTACATCCCTTACAGAATCCGTTGCCGAACTTCCTTCTGCTATAAAAAATGGGGCGAGCCAGAAGCCCGCCCCACCCAAAATTATGCTGCTGCTATTAACCCAACAGCGCCTGAGCCTTAGCTACCACATTATCAACGGTGTAGCCAAACTTTTCTAAAGCAACGGGGCCCGGTGCAGAAGCGCCGAATCTGTCAATACTGAGGCTATCGCCTTCAGAACCCAAATAACGTCCCCAGCCGAAGCTAGAACCGGCTTCAACGGCCAACCGCTTAGTAACAGCTTTCGGCAGTACAGATTCACGGTAAGCGGCATCTTGTAAGTCGAACAATTCCCAGCAAGGCATCGAAACTACGCGCACTTTATTGCCTGCGGCGCGCAATTTTTCAGCGGCATCAACGCAGAGGTATGTTTCGCCGCCGGTGCCGATTAAAATGATGTCGGGAGTGCCACCGTCGTCGGACAAAATGTAAGCGCCTTTGGCTGTTCCTTCGATCGAGCTTCCAGCCAAGTTAGGCAAGTTTTGGCGCGACAAAGCCATTAAAGTTGGGCGAGTGCGGCTTTCAACTGCCACTTTGTAAGCGCCGGATGTTTCGTTACCATCCGCAGGGCGCATTACCAACAAATCGGGAATTACTCGCAGAGAAGCGATGGTTTCCACGGGTTGGTGAGTTGGGCCGTCTTCGCCCAAGGCTACGGAGTCGTGAGTCATTACGTAAATAACTCCAGCTTCCGAGAGTGCAGAGAGGCGAATTGCTCCCCGCATATAGTCAGCAAATACCAAGAAAGTAGCGCAGTAAGGAATTAAACCGCCGTGCAGTACCATACCGTTGGCGATCGCACCCATGGCGTGTTCCCGCACACCAAAGCGCAGGTTACGTCCTTCGTACTGACCTTTTTGGAAGTCTTTTTCACCCTTGAGCAAAGTCATGTTAGAAGATGCCAAGTCAGCGGAACCGCCGATCAATTCAGGTAACACACCTGCCAAAGCATTCAAACATTTTCCAGAATGATTCCGAGTCGAATCGGCTTTATCTTCTGCCTTGTATGTCGGCAAAACTTTATCCCAACCTTCAGGAAGTTTGCCGGCAACGCTGCGCTCATATTCTGCCGCTTCTGCAGGATATGCTGCTTTATAAGCATCAAAAGCTTTCTGCCATTCTTGCTCAGCTTGAGCACCGCGATCGACTGCTTTGCGGAAGTGTGACAAAGCATCATCAGGAATTTCAAACGGTGCGTGTTCCCACTTCAAGAAATCGCGAGTTGCTTTCACTTCATCGGTACCCAAAGCAGCACCGTGAGAACTGTAAGAATTGCGCTTGTTAGGAGAACCGTAACCAATGATGGTGCGGACTTTAATCATGGACGGTTTGTCCGTGACTTTTTTGGCTTCTTCAATAGCTTTGTGAACTGCTTCTAGGTTAGTATCTTCGTCTAGAGCGGTATTGTCTACTGTAATAACGTGCCAATTGTAAGCTTCAAAACGCTTGCCCACATCTTCAGTAAAGGCCAAGCTTGTGTCGCCTTCAATAGAAATGTGATTGTCATCGTACAAGGCAATTAATTTGCCGAGTCCGAGGTGTCCGGCCAAAGAACAAGCTTCGCCAGAAATGCCTTCCATGTGGCAGCCGTCACCCATGATGACATAGGTGTAGTGGTCAACAATTTTATGGTCGGGCTTGTTAAACTTAGCAGCGAGGTGAGCTTCTGCCATTGCCAAACCGACGGCATTAGCAATTCCTTGTCCGAGGGGGCCGGTGGTAACTTCTACGCCTTCGGTGACGAAGTTTTCGGGGTGTCCGGGGGTTTTGGATTCCCACTGACGAAATTGCTTGATGTCGTCGAGGGTGACGCTATCGTAGCCGGCCAAGTACATGAGGGCGTACTGCAGCATACAGCCGTGGCCGGCGGAGAGGACGAAGCGATCGCGATTAAACCACTTGGGGTTTTTGGGGTTGAACCGCATGAACCGATCCCACAGCACGAAGGCCATAGGGGCAGCGCCCATCGGCAGTCCCGGGTGTCCTGATTTTGCTTTTTCTACCGCATCGATGGCCAAAAAGCGGATAGAGTTGATGCAGAGTTCTTCGAGTGATTGGGTTGCAACAGCCATAATTCTGGTTTTTATATGTTAAGAGAGAGTGTGTGTGGTCGATTCTGACAGAGGTGCGATGAGCCGAGTTCGATCGCTCGCGTTTCTGCTGTTCAGTTTCTGTGGAACTGCCGTGAGGCTGCACTACATATCATCTCACCTGTTGCGATCGACAGACAACTTAATTTTTTAATGTTTCGGTCGCTTTGTGCAGTCGATCGCAAATTGTTATAAGGAATACCCTGAAAACCCCGTGACTTCAGTCCGGGGATGAAAGGGCGTTACAGGATTTATCCTGCCTGCTCTCTTTACCCCAGTCCTGAATCTAAAATCTCATCTTTTCAATTCAAAAAACTTTCGTGAAAAGTTTTGGACACGACGGGACAGTATGGTAAACTGAAACAGTCACGGTTAAACTCCCTTGCCGTCGTGAAACGGGACATGAGACACACTTTTAGGCATAAACTGGGGGACAAAGTGCGACGAAAACACTATAAACAGTCGAAACCGAAAATGTAGGTTTCAATCCAGCAAACACAAACTTTTTTACGCTCGAATTGTTAAGTAGGGTAGGGCATACCCGAACTCTAGGGAAATATCCTAGTACGCTTTTGGAGATAGATCCGCTGGGATGTTTCTGAGTTAGGCTCGTCAATTGGTGGTATCCCCACGGTTGAAAGGTTTAAGAATTGCCGCAAGGACAGAACATTTTAAGGTCAGTCGCTGAATTAAGAATCCCCTCGGCTTCAGCCAGGGGAGTGTCAAGATAGAGTTTGGTGTTTCTGACATCTTGCAGCTTTGTCACGAACAGGCTTTCCGGCCTGTTCCACAAAGAGTGAATTTTCTTGTGGGGAGTAGGGGTTGAGCTCTTCTAGCCCACCCGATCGCACGATCGCCAGAATAGTGCAAGATGTCAGATATTTGTAATTTTAATCAGGCAATAACTAATGACTCTCAGTGAAGCCGAAGTCCGCAGTCAAAAAGTAGACGAACTGCGATCGCAAGGCATAGAACCGTATCCCAGTGAATCCTACGCGCGATCGCACACAGCCAAGCTTGTTCGCGAAATATTTAGTCAGCCGGGAAAAGAACTCCAAAACGGAGAAACTGACCCCGAAGAAATTTCCCTGCGATTAGCCGGCCGCATCACTTCCAAGCGAGACAGCGGCAAAATTGGTTTCATCGATTTAAAAGACGCCACAGACAAGATTCAACTCAAAATCGAGAAAGCAATCGTCACCGGCGAAGTCGGTTTGAGCTTTGAACAAATTAAAAAATTGCTCGATATCGGCGATTTTGTCGGCGTCGAAGGTATCGGCTGCCGCACCCCCAGGGGAGAACTTTCTATTTTAGTGAGGGAATTAAAGCTTTTATCAAAAGCTACCATTCAATTTCCCGATTCTTATTACGGAATTAACGACCCCGAAGTTTGCCGCCGTCACCGCGAAATGGATTTGGCAAGCAACCAAGATGCGCTAAACCGTTTTATGCTGCGAAGCCGCATCGTTCAAAGCATCCGTTCCTATCTGTGGCAAGCCAATTTTTACGAAATAGAAACGCCCACACTGCAAGCTATTTACGGCGGTGCTGCTGCTAAGCCATTCATCACTCACCACAATGCTTTAGAGGTAGATTTGTATTTGCGAGTGGCTCCAGAATTATTCTTGAAAAGAGCAATTTGCGGCGGTTTCGAGCGAGTATTTGAACTAGGGAAAGCATTTAGAAATGAGGGGATTGACAGCACCCACAATCCAGAGTTTACCTCTTTGGAAGTTTACCAAGCTTATGCTGATGTTTTCGACATTTTAGGAGTTGTCGAAGACGTGATCTGTTTCGCAGCGGCGGCGGTATTTGGGGATGTCAAGGAGATTGAAAATCAGGGGGAAACGATTAGTTTAGAACGCAAGTTCGACTACAGCGAAAAGTATCCCGGTTTTAGCGGCAAACACTGGCAAGTGAAAACGATGGTAGAAGCTGTCAGAGACGAGTTTGGGCTGGATTTTGACAGTTTGGACTTAGAAAGTGCGATCGCATCTGCAACCAAGCTAGAATTGCACCTGTCTAAGTTAGAACAACAGAGTTTAGGCTACGTGCTGTATGCAGTTTTTGACAAATTAGTTGTTCCTAAACTAATTCAACCTACATTCATCATCGACTACCCTGTTGAAGTCAGCCCCTTAGCAAAAGGACATCGCAGCAAGCCCGGATTTGTAGAACGTTTCGAGCTCTTTATCAACGGTACAGAATACTCGAACGGCTTCTCAGAATTGAACGATCCGAAGGAGCAAAGAAAGCGGTTTGAGGAACAGTTGGCGCAGAAAAATGCCGGCGATGACGAAGCGCATCCAATGGACGAAGACTTTATTCAAGCGCTATCTTTGGGAATGCCTAATTGTGCGGGAATGGGTATCGGCGTAGACAGATTGGTGATGCTTTTAACTAATACTCAAAGCATCCGCGATGCGGTGATGTTCCCGACAATGCGGCCGGTCAAAGATTGATTCGTAAAATCTGGTAGGGGCGGGTTTTACAAACAATATCTAACTCAAACAAACAGTCTCTATAAACCCGCCCCCACCCGACAAATAACCTACATCAACCTTGACTTCGATCAAATACGAAAAATGTGCATTGCGATTTACCGTTGGAGGGGGGCGGGTTTATTTATATCGTCAATTATTGGCTAATATTGTTGGTG
>NZ_JAUBTI010000083.1:9065-29641 GCF_036702415.1 Microcoleus sp. D3_18a_C4
CCCTACAATTATGCAGAAAATGTGCATTGCGATTTACCGTTGGGCGGGGGCGGGTTTATTTATATCGTCAATTATTGGCTAATATTGTTGGTGAACCCGCCCCTACAAGCCTGAATTTAACAGATTTGATATCACCGCATAAACGAACCGACAACACCGTTCATATCTTCAGCCAAAGGATTTCCCAAAGCCTTAAACTTCCACTCGCCGCCTTCTCGATAAACTTCTCCCATCAACATATTTAATTTTCCTTCATAAGATGGGTCATTTGACAAGCGATAGCGAGCTATTTCTTTCCCGGCGGCATCTACAGCTCTCACAAAAGCATTTTCTACCAGGCCGAAATGCTGTTTTCTCTCTTTTCCATCGTAAATATTTACGCCCAAAATAATTTTGTGATATTCTGCTGGCAAAGAACTCAGTTTCACCACTATTTGTTCGTCGTCTCCGTCTCCAGCCCCGGTGAGATTGTCGCCTGAGTGAACAACTGTTTTGTCCTTTGACTCCAAATGAGAGTAATAAATTACATCCTCTTTGTAGTTTTTTATTTTGCCATTTTCTCCCAGCAGCATAGCGTAGGAATCTAAGTCAAAATTTGCACCGCTGCTTCGCCCGAAAAGACCTTTTTTAGCTTGTGCAACATCCCAGCCCAAACCCATTGTCAGTCTGGACAAGTCGTATTCGCTTTTGCTGAGAACGATTGATTGCCCTTTTGTCAAGTTGATAGCCATAGTTTTGTGACTCCCTAAAGTGTATTAGAACTTAAGTAAATTGGAAGATATCAGTTGTTCAACCAGTTGTTTTATTTAACTGGATGAACTCTACTCGACTGCCACCACTACTTAGTGTCGGCATACCAATTAAATCCAAATCCGTAGTAGCGATCCGCTTCTTCATGTCCGCGAAAGTATCTTTCCTCTTTTAGTATTACAATCTGGGAACCTTTCTTCTGAATCATTGCCGCCGCACAAAAATTTCTATTGCTATCTGGATTATCGAGTTCGAGATATACTTCTTCACCGTTGCTGATTTTGAACAACATTCGTCCCCGCACAGTTTTAAAGTCGCGAACCCCTGCGTAGATGAAACCAAAAAACATCACCCGTTTAATCAAATCAGGTCTAAAAATATACATATTTTCTCCCTCAGTCGCGCCAGTGCGGTCATCTTTATCGAGAAATATGTAGGGTGAAGACGTTTTTGATCCGAAGCATTTTCCCAAGGGTTGAATCACTCCCTTTTCGCCGTTAGCCATCTCGTACATACAACCAAGATCCAGATCGGGAGTCCCCTTTACTCCCAGGAATTTTCCCGAAAATCGGCCCCGATTTTGCACTTCTTCCCAGTCGAGATTGGCGTGAACTGCAAGCAACTCAGAACTACCTGATTTACTGAGGTTTATTTTGTGCGAGTCGCCTGTTTTTTCAAGTTTTATTGCCATAGCTTGTTGAATTTTCCGGCTAGCTTCAGGCCTCTCTAATTTAGGCAGTTCTACTTTGTTGACTTTAGGCGGTTCTAGTGTCTTTTCTTCCTGTTTAATCTCTGAATGATACTTATCAACAAAACTCTGCAACCCTGCTTTATATCCTTGCCCTACGGCCTGAAATCTCCAAGCTGCATCTTTTTTATACAACCGTCCAAACTCGACTGCTGTTTCTTCTGAAAAACCTTCTGTTAGATCATAGCGCGCTAGTTCGCTGCCGGTTTGGCGATCGTACAATCGGATAAAAGCATTTCTGATTTGGCTAAAATTTTGATGTTTAGCTTGTGCGTCGTGAATCGTGACCACAAAAACCATTTCCTCAACAGCAGCCGTTACCTTTTCTAAGTCTACATCAATTATCTCGTCATCCCCTTGAGTTTGACCAGTTTGATTATCTCCCGAATGGGCGATCGCTCCGTCCGGCGACTGCGAGTTATTGTAAAATACAAAGTATCTTTCATCAGGGATTTTGCCATCAGAACCTAACGCAAAAACAGAGGCATCGATATCGCAGCTTTGCGGGTTTGAGTCCGATAAATTTAGTTGAGTTGCTATTTCCCATCCCAGGGCGATCGCAACTTTTGTTAAACTGGGAGATGTTTTAGAAAGATTAAATCTTTCGCCCTTCTTTAATTGAATTCCCATCTGGTTTGTCACCTCATGAGTCTGATTGCTTAAAATCGAGGGAAACATTCCTGTTTCCGAATTTCCCCTCGATTTATTTAGCTAGGAGCGATCGACATTTTATGCGGCATACTTATCTACAAAGCTTTGCAAGCCGGAATTGTAGCCTTCTCCTACAGCTTGGAACCTCCACTCGCCGTCTTTCTTGTAAAGTCTGCCAAACTCCACCGCAGTCTCCCTAGAAAAATCCTCGTCCAAATCGTACTTCGTTACCTCTGTGTTGGTAGTAGTGTCGTAAATCCTGATAAAAGCATTCCGCACTTGACCGAAGTTTTGCCTTCTCGATTCTGCTTCGTGGATAGTTACCACAAACACAATTTCTTGCACCGCCGGATCGACTTTGGTTAAATCGACTGTAACGGTTTCATCATCGCCAAATCCTTCTCCAGTTCTGCTATCTCCCAGATGTATTACAGAACTGTCCGGCGACTCCTTGTTGTTGTAGAAAACAAAGTATTTTTCGCCGGGGATTTTGCCAGTAGCCCCCAACATAAACACGGAAGCATCTAAGTCAAACGCTGCGCCGGTGTCGGTAGCATTGGTATCCCATCCCAAACCAATCCCGGCATTTTTTAGCCCCGGTGCTTCTTTAGAGAGATTGATTCTCCCGCCTTTTTCTAAGTTGATAGACATTTGCTCTCCTGTTTGCAACATCTCTGATATTACTGCTAACAATTATACCAACTGTCAGAGCAGCTTGACAATTTGCTTTTGGTACTTGTCCTCGGTCAATCGATTTTAGATTTTAGATTTGGGATTTGGGATTTTGGATTGGAGAATTGCTCCCGTATTGTCAGAGCCGCTTGACAAATTGCTGCTGGTACTCATCCTCAGTCATCAGTTCGTGGGTATTTTCCACTCTGTCTAAAAACACGATTCCATCTAAATGGTCGTGTTCGTGTTGAAAAATTCTGGCCACAAAGTCTGTCAATTCTTGTCGGTGGAGTTTGCCGTCTCTACTGGTGTATTCTATCTCGATCGCCCTACTTCTCGGCACCAATCCCCGAATCCCCGGAATGCTCAAACAGCCTTCCCAGTCTTTGACTGTCTCTGTTGATGCAGCCACAATCCGGGGATTAATCATCGCTGTGGGTTCCATGTGGGGTGCTTGGGGATACCGCAGGTTGGGGCGGGATGCCACGATGAACAGGCGATCGGACTGAGCCGCTTGAGGGGCGGCAATCCCCACTCCGTTTGCCTGCTGTACTGTAAATATTAAGCTGTCAATCAACTCTTGAATGCGATCGTCCTTAATATTCTCGACAACTTGCGATCGGCGGCGCAATACGGGATTTCCTAATTGTGAGATTTGTAATATTTCTGCCATAGTTATTGGTTAGTCGTTATTGGTTATTTGTTGTTACAGTTTTGTCGGTTGGGTGGAGGAACAAAATATAACTTACTCACTCAATAATTAATCCGTGTATCCGTGTCCAAATCCGTGTCGTGCTTTCCTTCTTATCCAACTTTTTGAACAGGTAAACTCCCCGGTTTAACAGTCAAATTAACTATTTGCCCGTTGCGGTTGATTTCCATTTGCAACAGCCCGCCCACCTTTGCATTTTGCACGAACTCCTGAACAGCCTCCGACTGAATAATCGGCTGATTGTTAATTTTTTGAATCACATCTCCCGCCCGCAAACCTGCCGCCGCAGCGGGAGAATTAGGAACAACACTAACAATAGCCACACCACGATCGACTGCAACTCGCAGGCTGCTGTTAGCATTGCTGTTAATTTGCTCCTTAACATCGGGAGTCAGCGTCGCCATTTCAATACCCAAATAAGCGTGTTCGACTTTCCCCGTCGTAATCAGTTCCTTCGCCACCTGTTGCGCCGCCTGAATGGGAATCGCAAACCCCAATCCTTGAGCACCTTGAATAATTGCCGTATTCATGCCAATAACTTGACCCGAAGCATTCAGCAGCGGGCCGCCGGAATTCCCCGGATTAATTGCAGCGTCTGTTTGAATAAAACCGATCCGCTTGTCAGGTACGCCCACATCAGAGCTCGATCGCCCCGTAGCGCTAATAATCCCCGCAGTTACCGAATTGTCCAAACCCAAAGGATTACCGATCGCGATCGCCCATTCCCCAGACAACAGCTTATCCGAATTGCCGATCGTCACCACAGGTACATTACTCGCCTCAATCTTCACCACAGCCACATCCGTCACCTTATCCGCCCCCAACACGCGCCCCTGAAAGCTGCGGCCGTCCTTGAGAGTTACATTTACCGTATCTGCTCCCTCTACAACGTGAGCGTTAGTGAGAATCAGGCCGTCGGCACCGATGACAAAACCCGAACCAGTGCCCCGTTCGATCCCGCCCCGGCCGCCCGAATTCGGTTCTCTGCCAAAAAAATCTTCCGGCGACAGCCCTCTATTTCCCGGTTTCACCAGGCGCGAAGCATCGATCCGAACCACTGCCGGCCCAACTTTTGCCACCGCCGCCACAATAAAATTCACATTAGCCGCGTCGCCCGACAAGGAAACCGGCGGCAAGACTTTCCTAGCTCGATCCTTTGTATTAGGAGGCAGTTGCAATTTCGGTTCCAGCGCCCTTTGTCCAGAATCGCCAGAATTTGCACGAAATTGAGAAACCGTCAGACGATCGCCCAACATGGCGGCCCCGGCTCCCGTTACCAGCAGCAATATGTAAATTGCCGGTTGCTTCCAAAATTTGCCAGTAGAACTCTTCATGGCCATGTTTTAAGGCTTTCCTGCCAAATCTAAATATTTGCTGATCCGCTCCCCGATACCTGGCGCAGGACTGCAGAGCCGCCAAATTTTTGGGCGATGGCGTCGGGCCCTCGCCCGTGCTACGGCAGACTCCCTTAAACTTTAGCATCTGAGGACTAAACTCTCTAGAGTAGAATTAATATCTTGAATGCCGATCGGCAGAGGTGAGCAGTGGACATTCCCCTCGAAAGTCTGTGGAATCAGATACTTGAACGTCTCCAGGTACAACTGAGCAGACCTAGCTTTGAGACGTGGATCAAAACTGCTAGGGCCGAACAACTCGAAAATAACTGTTTGATTGTCAGCGCCCCCAACCCCTTTGCTCGTAATTGGTTGCAAAAATATTACAGAGAAATCCTTGCCGATGCCGTCGCAGAAATTCTCGGCTATCCCGTAGAGATTTACTTGACAATTGCCGGGGGAAACGAAACCGGCGGCAGCAGCGACTCCGCCATAATTTGGCCCTCCCCCATCGCGGATATCCCGGAAAGCCACTCGCTTCACCCCCCCAAACCCGCCAATTTAAACCCCAAATACCTCTTTTCCCGCTTTGTCGTCGGTTCCAACAACCGCATGGCTCACGCGGCTTCCCTCGCGGTAGCCGAGTCTCCGGGCCGAGAATTCAATCCCCTATTTTTGTGCGGTGGCGTCGGTTTGGGCAAAACTCATTTAATGCAGGCGATCGGTCATTATCGCTTGGAAATTGACCCCAACGCCAAGATTTTTTACGTTTCTACTGAGAAATTTACTAACGATTTAATCGCCGCCATTCGCAAAGACAGTATGCAAACTTTCCGCGATCATTATCGAGCAGCGGATGTTTTATTAATAGATGATATCCAATTTATTGAAGGCAAAGAATACACTCAAGAAGAATTTTTTCACACTTTTAATACTTTGCACGAATCGGGAAACCAAGTAGTTTTAGCTTCCGATCGTCCGCCACAGCAAATCCCCCGCCTGCAAGAGCGTTTGTGTTCCCGATTTTCGATGGGATTAATTGCCGACATTCAATTGCCAGACTTGGAAACTAGGATGGCAATTTTGCAGAAAAAAGCTGAGTATGAAAATATGAGGCTACCGCGAGATGTCATTGAATACATTGCTTCTAGTTACACTTCCAACGTTCGGGAATTGGAAGGTGCTTTGATTCGGGCGGTAGCATATCTTTCAATTACTGGTTTGCCGATGACCGTGGAAAATCTCGCCCCGGTTTTGAATCCGCAAACTGAAAGCGTAGAGGCAACGCCAGATGCAGTAATTGCTGTTGTGGCTGAGGAGTTTGATGTTTCTGTGGAAGATTTGAAAGGAATTTCCCGCAGGCGAGAAATTAGTCTGGCACGTCAAATAGGGATGTATTTAATTCGGCAGCATACTGGTTTGAGTTTGCCGAAAGTTGGCGAAGTATTCGGTGGCAAAGATCACACGACTGTGCTTTACAGTTGCGAAAAAATTGCTCAGTTGCGGAACACTGACCCGAATTTGGCTCAAACTTTGCGTCAGTTGAGCGATCGAATTAATGTTGTCAGCCGCAAAACTTGAGAATATGTCAGTTGTCAGTTGTCAGTTGTCAGTTGTCCGTTGTCAGTTGTCCGTTGTCCGTTGTCCGTTGTCAGTTGTCGGTTGTCAGTTGTCAGTTGTCGGTTGTCAGTTGTCATCACTCAACGCCGTCAACAGTCAACAGTCAACAGTCAACAGTCAACAGTTAACAGTTAACAGTCAACAGTCAACAGTTAACAGTCAACAGTCAACAGTCAACAGTCAACAATTCCCAATGCCCCATAATAGACTATCTTGCCTGTGGAAAAACCTGTGGAAAAGTTGCCTGCCGTTTGTGGAAAACTTTACTCGATCGCCCGAAACAGCTTTTGCACAAAAATGGGCGATCGACCGCACCAACTTTTCCACAAGTTTTCCACAGGTATTTATTACCTATAAGTGACGCGCAGCAAGCAGTTAGCTTTTTTTTCCACAGTTTCCACAGGGCGATCGACACAAAAATAATTCAATAAATTAAAAAAATAGGCGATCCCTTCACACCCTACACAGATAGTTCGCGACGCGCGCTAACCTCAGAAACCGGGTTTCTTGGAAGATTTCTCGTTTTTACAGACAAAATTTTGCGTAGAAACCGGGAATAAGCGCCCAGGCTTAAGCCCTGACAGAGAAAAACCGACCCACCTGCTTTCTGTGATACCATTTGTTTCTGTTTCAAATCCGGTTAATTAACCTTCGTACCATGAAATTGGTTTGCACCCAAAGTGACCTCAACGCCAACCTCTCGTTGGTAAGTCGGGCCGTTCCCTCCCGCCCGACACATCCGGTACTCGCCAACGTGCTCTTAGTAGCGGATGAGGAAAATCAGCGGGTTAGCTTGACAGCTTTCGATCTCAGTTTAGGCATTCGTACCAGCTTCGCAGCAGAAGTGACTGGCGGTGGCAGTTTTACCATACCCGCTAAATTACTCAACGATATTGTTTCGAGACTCCCAGATGGAGAGATTACTCTAGAAGACGAAGCGGGAGACACCGTAGCATATCTCACTTGCAGTTCTGGCAGCTACCAAGTTAGAGGCATGGGCCCGGAAGAATTCCCAGAATTGCCTGCAATAGAAGCCGGAACAATCCTCAAATTGCCGCCGGAAGCCTTGATAGAAGGACTCAAAGGAACTTTATTTGCTACTAGCCCCGACGAGGCAAAACAGGTACTTGCAGGCGTGCATTTAAAGGTATTGCAAGATTGCCTGGAATTTGCAGCTACAGACGGCCACAGATTGGCAGTAGTTCAAACTGCCAATGAAAAATCTGAAGGCGAAGAAACCCAAGAAGAATTTGAGGTGACAGTCCCCGCTAAAGCATTGCGGGAAGTAGAAAGAATGCTGGTGATGCGGCAGTGGACTGAACCTGTCACGCTGCATTTTGAACACGGTCAAGTAGTGTTTGAATGGGCAGACCAGCGGCTGACAACCCGCACCTTGGAAGGGCAATATCCCGCATACCGGCAGTTGATTCCGCCGTCTTTTGAGCGACAAATTACCTTAGAAAGGCGATCGTTCTTAGCAGCAGTAGAAAGAATTGCCGTTTTTGCCGACCAAAAAAATAATATTCTCAAATGCAGCATCGACGAGGAGAATCAGGAAATTACTTTGTCTGTAGATGCTAAAGATGTCGGCTGTGGCAAAGAGTCAATGCCCGCACAAATTTCGGGAGATAGCATAGATATTGCTTTCAACGTGAAATACTTAATTGACATTTTGAAAACTGCTCAATCCCCAGAAATTCAACTGCAATTAAACGGTGCTTTAGCCCCAGTAATTTTCCAGCCTTTGGGCGGAGTCAATGCTACATTCTTGGTAATGCCAGTTCAGCTAAGAGCTTAACCGATTGGTAGGGGCGGGTTTTACAAACAATCTCCGCCTAAAATTGCTCGTCTAATAAACCCGCCCCCGCTTGGGCGGTAAATCGAGATCGACAAGTCGCCCAGGCATTCAAATCAATGGCAACAAAATTTCAAATTCAGTACCTGTACCGGGCGTTGAATGCAAATTCAACTTGCCTTTATGCTTTTCCGTAACAATTTGATGGGTAATTGCCAACCCCAAACCGGTACCTTTTCCCGCCGGTTTAGTGGTGAAAAATGTATCAAAAATTCGCCGCTGAATTTCTGGCGGTATTCCCGGCCCGTTATCGGCAATTCGGATGGCTATCCAAGCGTTATTTGGATTTTTTTCCGCTGCTTCTGGGCAGAAGTCGCCGTTTTGGCTGGCGGATGATAGCTGTTTGGCATTTTGTCGTAGCTTGCGGGGCGGGACGCCATCGCCCCTAACATAATTTTGAATTAATTCCGAATTCACGCAGTCTCCGTCAGCACTCTCTATTACCTCAGTCTCAATAGTAATTGCAGGCACAAAACCCTTTTCTTCTTTTGCCTCTTCCAAAGCGTCGATCGCATTGCTGATGATATTCATAAATACCTGGCTCAACTGACCAGAGTAACACTTGACTAAAGGCAAATCACCATAGTTTTTAACTACATTAAATCCGTACTTCAGACGGTTTTTCATAATTAGCAGCGTACTGTCAATACATTCGTGGATGTTAGCTTGCTTCAAGTGGGTTTCGTCCATGTGAGAAAAGGTGTGCAGGCTGGTGACGAGTTCGGTCAGCCTCTGCGATGAAACTTTCATACTTTTGAGAATTTCCACCCAATCTTCTTGCAAAAAATCAAATTCTATCTCTTTTTTGAGTCCGTCAATTTTTTCGCTGTCACCGACAATCTGTTCGTAAGCAGACAGCAAATCCATGATGTCTTTGGAGTAGTTGGACAAAAAGCCGAGATTTCCGCTGATGCAGGTGACGGGATTTCTAATTTCGTGGGCGACTCCAGCTACCATCTGTCCCAAACTGGCTAGTTTTTCGGTTTGAATTAGTTGAGATTGAGTTTGCTGCCTCAGCAATTTTGTTGCTAGTTCATGAATGTTGGATTGGGCTACTAAGAGTTCGTGCACGTCTAGCAAACTATAAGTTTGAGGCGAAACTTGAACTACAATCGGTTCGTACAGCAGTTCTTTCGATCGCAACAGCGACTTCCTGGCTGCATCCACAATTAAAGTATTGCTGGGAAAAATTAAAGTCTCAGTTTCGGCAAAGCGGTACAAAGCCCTCACAGGGCGCTTTAAAAATAATTCTCGCCCAAAAGGACGGCTGATAAATTCTAAAAATCTCCGCCGGGAAATCATACCGGCAAATTCACCTTGATGGGTCACAATGACTCCCGGTAACAGCGGATTAGCTTCTAACATCTGGGAAATTTGCATCCCCAAATCCGTAGCTTCTACCTGAAAATCGTAAAGTGACAATTGTTGGAGAGTAGAATCTAAACAAAGTTCTCCTAGGTCAGCCTCGGAGATGGGTTGGACGGGTCTTTCTACGCAGGAGGTATTCAACATAAATTCATCAGTACGCTTTTTTGGGGTTCTATTTCCCAGCAGACATTCAGCTACCAAAGGCCAGCAAGTGAGTTGCTGAGTGCTTTGACCGGCATCCCCCTGGCAAACAGCATTTTAAATTACGAAAAAAACTGACTGTGGGACGTGGGATGTTACCACTTAAGTATTAGGCAAGATAGAATATCACCGAGATCGATGGGCCCTGACAATTATGCCTGACTTTATTTTATATTGACTTGAGCGGTATTAACGCTTGGTTGCAGTATTTAACTATTAATTAATCTTGAGTTATAGTCTTAACCTATCGTTAATAATTAAATTATATTCAAGAAAAAATAATTAACGGACAATAGAGGAAAATCGGAATCATCCCGATCGCCCATGCGATACAGCGAAATTAAACAAGTTAAAAGCACAAAGCCAGGGCGATCGCGTCCCTGAGTGTTAGCTTGCAAAGCGCGATGGCCCGGAACCCCGCCATCTACGGCATTTGAGGCGATTTCATCCCCTCTCCCCGATCCGGTACTCGCAACCCCCCGTAACGGCCAGCCAGCGGCACACCTGCCAGTGGGTCCCCTATAGGTTTGTCGTGAAAACTAAAGTCATCGCTACAAAGCAATTTTATAGCGATCGTTCGATGGCAGATAATATAAAACAGTCAACATCAGCCGCGATCGGCAAAATCAGCCCTAGCAGTTGTTCTACCATCAACCATTCTTGACCCCGCCTAAAAACGGATACTTGCGAACGACAGGAGTCGTGAAGCCCAAAATTTTAGACCCTAGTTCAACAATCTCCCAAATTCATCTGTGGAGTAAATCTACAATCGTTCGACTGACCGCTCACGCCGAATTCTAAAATCTAAAATCTAAAATCTAAAATCGAATGACCGAAATATCCATCAAAGCGGTGCCGGTTTGCCGGTTCAATTATTGATTGGCTCTACCAGGCGGAGCAGGCAGAAACAGGGAGTGCAATTCAAACAAGTTTAGCGAGTCCCAATCATTCAAGACATCAGCATTGATTAAATTAAAACCTCTACAAATTTAAGCAAAAAAAAGGCAGGCATTTTTTTTTACTGCATCTTAACTTAGCGCTGTGCTTTGGTATGATCGACAGGGGCCGTGTCAAAGACGTGTAACTAGGAAATTTACCAGTAGGTGATCGATGCAACCCGCCCTGACAAATCAGTTAAACAATGCTTTCACCCTGTTTCTCAGCTTGCTAGTAGAAGCAATACCTTTTCTGCTGCTGGGAGTTTTATTTTCAGGTTTGCTGCTGGGGTTTGTAGACGAACGCAAACTCGTATCCCGCATCCCATCAAACCCGCTGCTGGCGGCTTTGATGGGCAGTTCGATCGGCTTTTTGTTTCCCGTGTGCGAGTGCGGTAACGTGCCCGTAGCCCGCAGGTTACTGATGCAGGGAGTACCTGCACCAGCCGCGATCGGCTTTTTGCTCGCGGCCCCCACCATCAACCCCGTGGTAATTTGGGCGACTTGGACGGCATTTCGGGATCAGCCAGAAATTGTAGTTTTGCGGGTGGTATTTTCTCTGTCTATAGCCACAATTATCGGCTGGGTGTTCAGCGCCCAAAAAGACTTGCGGCCTCTGCTGCAACCTTCTGTAGCCCGCGCAATCCCCTTGCCAAAACCAGAGTTTTCCGAAAAAGAACTCGTCCAAGCTAACACTCCGCTGCTGTTGCAGTCGGGAACATTTATGCTCGGTCAGCCGGGGGGGGTTGTGCCGATCGAATCTTTGCTACAAGACGACTGGAAGCGATTACAAACAAGCAAAACAGAAAAAACCTCGAAACGTTCCTCCATGTTCCACCGCGTTTCTAAAGAGCGTCTGCGCCTGCTTTTAGATACTATGGTACAGGAGTTGCGGGAATTGGGAGGAGTTTTGGTAATCGGAAGTGCGATCGCAGCCATCATTCAAGTTGGCGCGCCCCGCGAACTAATTCTCAACCTTGGTCAAGGCCCCGTTTCCTCGATTCTAGCCATGCTGCTATTAGCCACAGTCGTATCGATTTGTTCTACAGTAGATGCCTTTTTTGCCCTGTCTTTTGCTTCCACATTTACCAGCGGTTCGCTGTTAGCCTTTCTCGTTTTCGGCCCGATGATTGACCTCAAAGGCATCGGTTTAATGCTGTCAATTTTTAAAGGTCGAGCCGTAGTTTACTTAATTGTCTTGGCCGCTCAGTTAACCTTTTTAATGACCCTCGCTGTCAACTTGCATTTAGGTTAATAATAAATTGGCCCGGACTGACAACTAACGATAGATTCCCAATTACTAATGACCAATGACCAATGACTAATGACTAATAACTAATGACTAATAACTAATGACTAATGACTAATGACTAATGACCAATGACCAATGACTCTTAAAAAATGAATCTTAAAAAAATTAGCCCCTGGCTGGACGCCCTAGCTATCTTAGCCTGGGGAATACTGCTTCTTAAATATTGGATCACCGGCAAATTAAGCATTCTCATTCACCCCAATTACTTTGGCTTGACTCTAGCAGGAGGAATCGGCTTAATGGTTATTGGCGGTTTAAAAGCTTGGGAACTCTTAAAACTCGATCGCACCACAAAGCAATCGCGGACATCACCAGCAAATAACTCTCTCAGAGCCACAGAAGTTGAACACGTTACTTTGTTTCCCCCCAGTATCGGCAGCACCTTAATGTTGAGCGTCGCATTAATAGGTTTACTAACAACGCCACGCACATTTACCAGCCAGACAGCATTAGAACGAGGCCTCACCGAATCCCTGCCCATCACCCGACTGCAACCCCAAGAATTTCGCAATAATACAAAACCAGAAAAGCGATCGCTCGTCGAATGGGTGCGGCTGTTAAATTTCAATCCCGAACCGGATACATACAGAGGTCAAAAAGTCAAAGTTCAAGGATTTGTAATTCACCCCCCCAACATAGCAGAACAATATATGTGGATCGGGCGTTTTATCATTACCTGCTGCGCGGCCGACGCCTATCCGATCGGGTTGCCGGTAAAATTACTGATCGGTCAAAGCCGCGCCGCCTTTGCCCCAGACAGTTGGCTAGAAATAGAAGGAGAAACGATCGTAGAAGAACTGCAAGGCAAGCGCAAATTAATCATTCAAGCATCCTCTCTCAAACCAATTCCCGAACCAAAAAACCCTTATGATTATTAGATGTGGAGTAAGTATGAGATTAAATTTTACCTTTATTGCCAGATGGACACTCCAGCTCTAACTTGGGTCTAAATATGAAGATAGGGTAAAGTCAGCAATAAAAGTGGCAGCAGCATCCTGGAGGAGTTGCAAATAACAAATTCAGCAACTACACTCGTAATTAGGAAATAAATTCTGAGTATATGTCATCAGGAAAAAAATTAGCTATCAAAGGTGCAGCCTGGACGATCGCCAGCTATGGAAGCAGTCAAATTATCCGATTTGGCAGCAACTTAATCCTGACGCGTCTGCTTTTGCCCGAACTATTTGGTTTAGTAGGTCTAACCTACGTTTTCATCACAGGGATTAACTTATTCTCAGACATAGGTCTAGGCCCAAGCATCATCCAGAATAAGCGCGGGGAAGATCCTCAATTTCTCAACACCGCTTGGACAATGCAAGTCATTCGCAGCTTTTTGGTTTGGATTTGTTTGATTATAATTACCAAGCCTGTTGCTAGTTTTTATGAAGAGCCCCGTCTTCTGTGGTTGATTCCAATAATAGGTATAAATTCCCTACTAGGAGGGTTTAAATCCACAGCCACAGCCAGCCTAGAACGCAAAATGGCAGTCAAGAAAGTAGTAATTTTTGAGTTGGGCCAACAGATTGTTTCTACAACAGTGATGATTGTCTGGGCATGGTTCGATCGCAGCATCTGGGCGATCATTGCAGGCGGCTTTAGTGGAGCTTTAATAGAGGTAGTATGGAGCCATTTTTTGATTCCCGGCAAGTCAAACCGCTTTGCTTGGGATAAAGAAGCAGCTAAAGAAATAATTTCTTTTGGGAAATGGATATTTTTGTCTACGGCTTTGTTTTTCTTGTGTTCTCAAGCCGATAGACTCATCCTCGGGAAAATATTTACTTTAACCATGTTGGGCATTTACGGCATCGCTTTTACCCTGGGGGATATGCCGCGCCAAGTCATCATAGCCATTAGCGGCCGGGTGATTTTTCCCTCGATTTCTATGCTGGCAGAGTTGCCGCGGGAGGAGTTGCGCGCCAAGATACTCAAGAACCGCAAGCTAATTCTAATACCATTAGCCGTAGGTTTAGCAATTTTTGTGAGCTTTGGAGATCAGTTAATTTTAATACTGTATCGGAAAGAGTATGAGGCTGCATCTTGGATGATGCCAATCTTGGCATTAGGTATCTGGCACACCACCCTCCACAATATAATGGGTTCTTGTCTGCTAGCCGTAGGAAAGTCTCAGTACCCAGCTATTGGCAATCTGCTGACTTTTGTTAATCTATGTATAAGTATACCGCTGGGATACTACTTAAAAGGTAATTTAGGTGTCGTGATTGCTGTAGCTCTCGGCGACATTCCTACCTATCTAGTAACTAACTACGGTTTGTGGAAAGAAGGACTAACTTGTTTTTGGCAGGATATTCAATTAACAGCACTGTTTGTAGGGGTGCTGGCTACTCTAATTTGGTGTAGAGTGGCTTTTGGTTTGGGTCTGCCGATCGATAAAATATCACCGATGGATTTAATTCCCATCAATCAACTGTTTCAGTAAACAAAAAGGAGATTGTCTATATGTCAGCCGAACACAATACAAGAAGAAAAGTAATCCACTTTATCTTTTTACAAATGGCTCTGTTACAAGAAATATCGCGAGTGGCCACGAGGTATACTAAAATGATGTTTTTTTATCAAATAAATCGCCTTATAAATTTAGTCAAAGAAAACGAACAGCCCGAAAAAGAACGACCCAAAGTATTTGCGGATCTCGTACACCTTACATCCGTTGAAGAATCTAACAATCCAGAAAAATGTGCAGTAAAAATAGAGAGGCTCAGGCACACAATAGATGGCTTATTGACGAGTTTTGATCATTGCGACGTGAGTATTACTATCCAAAATCTACCGAACAGGCACGTTACAGCCTACTTACCTGAATATCAAATTAAGTGCATTTAAATACAAGAAGGTCCTGAATGCGACCCCATGTTTGTAGAGTTTAGACTTCAGGAAGGATTTGTCGAAAGAGTAGAAAATTTTGACTGGTTTTTATTCAGAGAAGATGACATTGTTTTGTACGATGATTCCATTCTATAAAAGTTAGAAAATTTTAACCGACAAAGCGGGTATGAGAATGCTATTCTTTACTCAAACCGTTTTGAAATGTATCAAGGAACCAAGACATCTATTGATTTGACAATACAGCAGCCGCTGTTGTGGAATCAGTTATCTAGTGTACAGATAGAAGGTGAAAAATTGGGTGACTTTAGCAATCTTCATTCAGGATTTTAATGCTTGTCAAGAAAGCAGATGAAACAGTGGATAAAATCATGTAGCATCTTCAAAAATAAAGTAGCGAATGTCGGGCATTTAGAGAGTGCAGCAACTTTGGGGATTTGGGAATTTTTCTCAAGATATAAGCCTCACCCGTCAAACTTAAACTATTGGGAGGTCAGGCATTACGACAGCAAATATTATAAGTTATATCCAGAACAGCAATCGCCGCATACACGGTCAGTGGTTAATAATAGTTCCAACATACCAATCGTCAAGGATTTATGAAAGGGATATAAGTAGGTCGTCATGATTATTTAGTAGGATGAGTAGAGCGCCAGCGTTACCTCTCAACCGATCGCACAATTGGCGATTTAATATTTGAGATAGGATGAAAAATCTAAAATCTCAAACAGTCCTGGACGCAAATGGCACAAGGGTAGGCTGCTCGACGGTCGTCAATACCACTCTAGAGCAAGCAGTTTTGAGCCATTACGCACCGTACAAGCTAAAATTTAAAATCTAAAATCTAAAATCGGTATACTTCGTTGCAGCCCTTTCGCCTGGTAAAAAAAAATGGGTTTCTGGGGGCAGGGAGTGCGCCCAAGACAGTAAAATTTAAGAGGGAAAATGTGGTTGTTAATTTTCAGCAGAAATAGGAGAGAAAGATTTGTGAATATTTTTAACAAAAAAATTAATCCTTCACCCTTCGCTGTTCTGCCATTCAAACAGCCGATCGACCGGACGGCCATCTTCCTCATGCTAGTGCTGAGCGTCTTAATAGGGCTGCTGCTGCTTAGCGGCGATCGCACAGCACCCAGAGTGCGAGAATTTACCTGGGAAAACAAACAAATCGGCGCCGAAGATACTGGCTTTATCCTCACATTCTTTCGGCCGATGAACCAGTCCACCGTCGAGGAAAACTTAAAGCTAGAACCCCCCCTCCCCGGTAAATTTAGTTGGGCTGGAAGACGCATGGCTTACACCCTCAAAGATCCAGCACCCTACGGCGTTACCTACACATTAAAACTCGCTGGAGCAACCGACAAGTATTTCGGAGAAAACAACCAAAATAAAGGAACGCTAATGCAACCGTTTAGCAGTTCCTTTCGCAGCCGCGATCGAGCTTTTGCTTACATCGGCGTCCAAGGCGAAACAGAAAGCAGATTAATGCTAGTCAATCTCACCAGCAGCGACTCGAAACCGATACCGCTGACTCCCAAAGATTTAGTCGTTACCGATTTTAAACCGTATCCTGAGAGCGATCGCATTTTATTCTCAGCCACAGATCGATCGATCGCCCGTACTCGCGGCACCCTAAATCAAGAACTATTCACAGTCACCACCGGCCTCAACCCCCAATCGGGATCGGGAAATCAACAAAAATACCCAGCCGGTAGAATCGACAAAATCTTAGACTCCAAAGATTACCAAAACCTCAAATTCGACCTCTCAGCAGACGGAAAAATCATAGTTGTCCAGCGCGTCAACCGCCGCAATCCCGGCGATTTCAGTCCTTGGATTTTGGAAGAAAAAGTGCCGCCCAGACCCTTGGAAAATGAACAGGGCGGAGATTTTATGATTCGCCCCGACAGCAAATCAATGGTAATATCTCAAAAACAAGGATTAGCGATCGTCCCCCTCAAACCCGAAGCAGACCCAGTAGAATTTTTGCCAAAATACGAACAAGTATTGGGCATGGCCCGCGACAACTCCGCCGCCGCCTATGTTAAATACAACAGCGACTTTACTCGATCGCTTTTCATCTTAGATAACCAAGGTGTAGAACAAGAAATATTGCGTATTCCCGGCAGCATTATGGCCGTTTATTTCGACCCCCGAAAAAACGAAGACAACCAAGTTCAGCGTCTCTACTGTTTGTTAGCCCAACGCCTCAAAACAGAAAGCTACAAAGAACAGCCTTTCATCGCCACCATCGACCTCAAAAAAGAGGGTACTCGTTTGGTAGGAACCATCAAACCGCTGCTGATTTTGCCCAACCAATTAGATACCCAAATCAGTTTATCTCCCGACGGGCTGGCATTAATTTTCGACCAATCAGTCACAGCAGCAACTCCCTCAGCAGCAGACAGTCCCCGCAACGATAGCGGACAGTCGATCGCCACCAGCCGCCTCTGGCTGCTACCCTTAGTAGAAATACTGGCAGACGGTTCTCCCGCAAAACTACAGCCAGAAGAACTTCCCTTTGCCGGCTACCACCCCCGCTGGCTCCCCTAAATCGATTTGAGATTTGAGATTTTAGATTTTAGATTGACCGATATTGGTAAATATCAATAGGGTAAAGTGCGCCCATAAACACCAAGCGTTGAAATATGCGCGGTGCACACCCTACTTTTACTAAATTGATTTGAAATTTGAGATTTTAGATTTGAAATTGAGTTGATACTAAGCCATACTGGTAAATATTACAAACTTTTGAAACGAACTCACCAGCCTGCAATTTCACATCTCAAACCTCAAACCTAAAATCTCAAATTCTCATGACTCCCGAAGAAATTAGCAATACCCTTAAAGACTTATTTGGTGACACTGTTGAGATGCCTGCTGCCACTTCTTGGCAAGTAGAGACCCCAAATTTTCGCCTGTTAGTCCTCCTTTCAGAAGACGGGAGTTGGCTGCGGATTTTGCTGCCGATCGCCGATGCCCAGGAAGCTCAACCATTTCTTGATAAACTGCTAGAAGCTAACTTTGACACCACCCTGGAAACTCGCTACGCCTTACATCAAAACGTTTTGTGGGGAGTATTTCAGCACAGCCCGGCCACACTCGCGGCCGCCGATTTCTCAGCCGCCGTCGCCAGACTGCTGGCTTTGCAAGAGAGAGGTTTGTCTGACTTTTTCGACGGTTTGATAGAAAACCGCATCCGTCAAATCATCAAAGCTGCGAAGATGCAGGGACAGTCGGTTGAAACTACCCTTCAGACTTTAGACCGTTTCTACGCAGAGGGATTGATGGGTGAAATGGAACTAGGGCGAGAGTCTCGCGAAAATACTCTCGCGGCTTGGCGGTATCAGCTAGAACGCCTCTGGCCGGAGGTGGAACCCTAAGACGATTGCAGATTGCAGATTGGAGATTGCAGATTGCAAAAAACTGATGACTATCGAGGTTCGGAAGTTGCCTAAAGTTGGATTTCTTTTGAGTGGTAGAGGAACTGTGGCCGACGGTTAGGATGTTCTTAATTCCACAAACCCTTGCGGAAGATTGCTTCTTCCTTATCTCCTAGATAACTAAAGCCTTCCATCCGTTACATTCGGTTACATCCGAAGAAAGCGAATCCGTGGCCGAACTTCCTTTGGCCTGGGCCCCAGTCTGCACCGTTGGAGCCTCAAGCCCCTTGGACAATGGCTAATCCGGGCCCTCGAACCCTCGAAGGATGCCCTTATATTCACTGATAATTCGCTCGCGGTTCTCCCATTCCCTTGTCTCACTGGAAAAATGGTATACTTTATCACAATAATTAGTTATAAATATTAAAAATTTTCGGAAAACAGGCGATCGCAGGTATATCATGGTAAAAAGTTTAAAGCGCCTACTCCGTAAGTTCCACAAAAGCTTAAATCGTTTAATATTGACTTAGAAACAAAATCTTTAGCAGACAATGCTACTGCGATCGGGTTTTCCCATCGGGTGCTGTGGTAATTTCACAAATTAGCAACTACCCGCTACCAATTACCCGTTACGAATTAATAGCAACTTAAGTTGTCCATTTATACAATATTTAACAGGGGTTTCATCTATGTTTGCTGTGCGTGAGACTAGCTCGGAGTTATCAGTGTTGCATATACCTGAATTTTGTACTTGGAACATCTCCTTAGAATCAACTCTCCTAGACCTGCCCCTCTCCAACTGCCAAATTGAAATAACTCAACAGGCAAAAGAAGTAGCCCAGGCTTTTGAAGAAAATTCCATGCTTCCCGGCGTCATTTTGATAGATGGGGGTAATTTTGTCGGCATAATATCCCGGCGTCTATTTTTTGAAAAAGTTAACCGCCGCTACGGAGTAGAAATGTTTTTCAAGCGACCAATAGAGGTGCTGTACAAGTTTGCCAAGCCAGAGGAACTGGTACTTCCCGGCAGTAAATTAATAGTAGAAGCAGCCCAGGAATGTCTTTACAGATCGGCAGAATTAATTTACGAACCCGTAGTAGTGGAAATAGCCCCCCAGACCTACAAGCTGTTAGACGTACACCAATTAATGGTCGCTCAATCCAGAATTCACCAATTAACAAATAAGTTACTCCACAAACAAACCCAAGCCAAACTCATCCAAACAGAAAAAATGGCGAGTTTGGGGAGGATTGTAGCAGAAGTAGCCCACGAAATCAGAAATCCGCTGAACTGTATTTGGGGAAATTTAACTTTTCTGCTGTCCTATTTTGAACACTTACTTCAGCTCATATCGGTTTATGAAGAAGAATATTCGGCACCCTGTCCCCGAATTGAGGCCCTTAAAAAGGAAATTGAATTTGATTTTTTACAAGAAGATTTGCCGATTACCTTAGAAGGGATGGAGTTGGGAGCCTCGCAATTGCTAAAAATAGTTAACGGGCTGCACCACTTCTCTCACATGGACGAGACAAAACCAGCCGATACAGACATTCACGAATGCGTGGAGATGACGCTGTTAATTTTGAAAAACCGCTTTAAAAACAGCATAGAAGTGGTTAAGAATTACGGCGAACTGCCGCTAGTTAGCGGCTACTCCGGACAGTTGAGTCAGGTGTTTTTGAATTTGTTAGTTAATGCTCTAGACGCCCTGGCAGAGTACGCAGCCGATCGAGAAACACACACCCCGTGCCGGGACAACTGGCAGCCCCAAATCGAAATTACCACTAAAGTTATAGAAACCGAACACGGCAAGCGGGTGGCAATTTGCATTGCCGATAACGGGCCCGGCATTCCCCCAGAAAATCACCAGCAGATATTTGACACCTTTTTTACCACTAAACCAGCGGGCAAAGGCAGCGGTATGGGGCTGGCTATCTGCAATCAAATCGTCACAGAAAAGCACGGCGGCCAACTGAAAATACGATCGCAACCAGGTAAGAACACTGAATTTGAAATTCTCCTGCCTATAGTTGGCACAACATGATCAACTCCAGAATATTCTGGGTTGTTCGCTCAGAAAAGTGAAATGATAGGGTAGCTTAGTAGTAGGTTCTCATTTCACCGAAGAACGAGCCCGGCGTGCCCCTGGCTTTAGACACGGGGAGGAAGTCGGCTTCGGTTTCAACCGCCTTC